>NZ_JAALEE010000070.1:0-6847 GCF_014145265.1 Dietzia sp. CW19
AGCATCCCGCCCGCCACCACGAGCGCCGCGCCGAGAGCCGCCGCCCTGGCCGTCACGAGATCTCCGCCCGGCCGCCGGTCACCGTGATCCGGCCGCCCTCGAACTCCATGACCTGGCCGTCCCGGGTGGTGCGCAGCGCGCTGGTGGGATAGCCGAGCCGGCCACGCTCGTAGTCGACCGTGCCCCAGGCGTCGAACACCGGACCGCGGGGGATGGCGTGCGCACCGGTGCGCGGCGACCAGTAGATCGCCCCGCCCTGGAAGCGACTGAAGGCGCCGCCACGCGTGGTCAGGGAGATCTCGTCGGTCGTCGGGTACCCGAGTTCCGAGTTCTCCGCGCCGGCCTCCCGGTAGGTGCTCAGGATGGCGCCCTCGACGACCCTGGGGCCAGTGGCGGAGGACCAGTAGACGGTGCCGCCCTGGAATCCCTGGACAACGCCGGGCTTGTTCGGGTTGGTGACCTCGTCGGTGGTCGGGTACCCGAGGTCGCCGCGCTCGGCGCCGCGCTCCTGCCACATCGACCGGATCGCCCCGCGGATCGCGTGCGCCCCGGTGGTCGGCGACCAGTAGATGACCCCGTTCTGGAACTGGGTGAACCGGCCCCTGCCGTCGGGCGTGGTGGTCTCACCGGAGGTGGGCAGACCCAGCGGGCCGTCGGGTCCACCCTCGGCCTGGTAGGCGGCGCCGATGGCCCCGAGGACCGAGTGCGCGCCCGTCTGCTGCGACCAGAAGACGCGGCCGAAGCGGAAGTCGGTGGCCTTGCCGCCCTTGACATCGTACTCGCCCGTCAGACAGGGGCCCAGACCGGGCTGACGCTCGGCGACCCGGGCGATCTCGCCCTGTGCCGCGCACGGGGGCTCGACGTTCTCGATCTCGACGGCGCCCGCGAACTGGGGCCATGCCTGCATCATCTCGAACTGCCAGTACGGCCACGTGTGGGTGCCCGAGGGCCGGAAGTTTGCGGTCACCTCGACGCCGGCCCCGCGGGCCTTGTTGACGAAGGTCTGGGTGGTCATCCGCGACAGCAGCTCGAGCCCGTAGCCCGGGAAGTTGGTGGGGATGTCCGGCAGCCCCGACGGCTGATCCCACGGACCGGTGTTCCCGCTTCCCGCGGAGACGTAGACGCTCTGGCCGCGGAGCTTGTCCGCGTGGAGCTTGGGGTCCTGCTCCTGCCACCTGGCCGAGCCGAGGGGTCCCCACATGCTCTCCGCCTGATACCCGCCGGCGTCCTGCATGGCCACCTTGATGGCCTCGGGCATGCCGAAGCTCGTGGTGTCGAGGAAGCCCGAGTAGCTCGCCGCGAACTGGAAGTAGTCCGGGTAGCGCTGCGAGAGCATCATGGCGGCCGTGCCGCCCATCGACAGTCCGGCCACACCGTGCTTGTCGTTCACCCGCCAGTCGCGGGCCAGTAGCGGCGGCAGCTCCTCCATGAGGAACGTCTCCCACTGGTAGGCCGAGCCGTTGGCGTCCGCGACCCAGTCCGTGTAGAAACTCGACTCGCCGCCGACGGGGAGCACGATGATCGCGTTCTTGGCGTCGAAGAACTGGGAGATCTTGGTCTCGAGGGTCCACCCGCTGGCGTCGTTGCGCGCCCGCAGGCCGTCGAGCAGGAGCAGCGAGGGGTAGGTGCGTTCCGGCTCGGCGTTCCACCGCGCCGGGAGCATGAGTTGCACCTGGATGGCCTGCTCCATGGCCGGGGACTGCACCCACAGTGCCACCCGGTTGGCCGTCTTCCACTCGACCTTGTCCAGGCGGACTCCGGTCGGGAGGGTCGTCGGCACGCTCAGGGAGGGGGAGTCCACCCGGTTCCCGGGGTTCGCCCGGGCCGGGTCCTCCTGGCCGGGACCGGTCTGTGCCGGGGAGGCCTGGACCGGGGAGCTCTGGGCGGGAGTCTCCTGGGCCGGGGTCACCCGGACCGGGGTCTCCTGCGCGCCCGCAGCCGGAGGGACGATGAGGCCCGAGCCCACCATTCCCACCACGAGCGGGGCGGCCAGGAGGGACGCCCACCGGGTGCGGGGGCTCGCGTGTGCGCTGGGGGTCGCCATGTGAGGTTCTCTTCCTTGCCGCGTCGTCGCCGAACGTCTCGGTGAACGGGCCGCGAGCGCGACCCGGACAGCTTCTGCCCGGGGCCCTGATCCGCCGTCCGTCCGCGGGCTCCCCTCCCGCGGCCGAACCCGGTGGTCACGCAAGCGACCGGGGCCCCGCACGAGAATCTACGCACGGGCCCCGGTGTGACGGGTGAGGACTCGCTGAGCGGAGCCCGATTCGTCTGCTAACCGGTCGTGATCACCACGCGAAAGCGTTCATCACGGGCAGGATCTGCGCCGAGCGGGCGGCGATCAGGTCGTCGTTCCAGTAGCCCCACCCGTGGATGCCGGTGGTGCGGTAGTCGAACGTGGCCTGGTTGGGCCGGGCGTTGAGGGTGTTCTGGAACGCGATGGTCGATCCGCGCGACAGGCCCTCGAGGATGATGCCGTTGAAGGTGTTGAACACCGCCTGCAGGCTGGAGGGCTGGTCGTACTGGCCGGGGATGGCCGAACCCGCGGTGATGTACATCGGGATGTCGCGCAGCTTGTCCGCATTGAGCAGCGGGTCGTGCTCGCCCCAGCGCGGGGAGCCCGGCAGGCCCCACATGGCGAACGGGTCGCACTTGCACTGGTCGAACATCGCCAGCGGGATCATCGTGTACATGCCCGGCGCGGTGGGGTTCATGTAGCCGGAGAACACTGAGACCTGCTTGAACTGGTTGCGGTGCTTGGCGGCGAGCATCGCTGCGGCGGACCCGCCCATGGACAGCCCGGCGATGGCGTTGTTGTCCGTGCGCACACCGAAGTGGGCGTTCAGGTACCCGGGCAGCTCGCGGGTCAGGAAGGTCTCGTATTTGTACTCGACGAGGTTGCCGCCCAGGTTGATGGGCCGATCCCAGTCGGAGTAGAAGGAGACCTGGCCGCCGACCGGCATGACCAGGGTGATGTTGTCCTGGAGGAAGATGCGCTGCGCCTGGGCGTCGCGGGTCCACGCGTTCCAGTCGTCCCGCGCGCGCAGGCCGTCGAGGAGGTACAGCCCGGCGTTGCCGCCGAAGCGGGCCGGCTGGACCTGGACCTTGATGTGGCGGTTCATCGCCGGCGACCAGACGTCACACAGCTGGACCCACGAGGCGACCGGATCCCAGCTGCACCCGGGGCGCAGCCAGTTCCGGAAACCGACCGGGTTCTCGTTGCCGGCGGCCGGCTGGAACGCGGGGGCGGCGTTCGGCGCATCGCCCGATCCGGCCGATCCTGCCGATCCGGCGGAACCGAGGCTGGCCGACGAGCCCTGCTCGGTGGCCTGGGCGCCGACGAGGGCCGGGGCGCCGACGACGAGGCCTGCAGCCGTCGCCAGGGCGGTGAGCCCGGCGGCGAACTTGCGCCGGAGGGTGGTCTGGGACATTCGTGGGTTCCTTTGTTCGTTCCTGGTGCCCCCAGGGAATCCGGGGCATCGGTGACGTCCATCGGACCGGCCCCACCAGGGGAGGACCGGAACTGCGACATCGTTACTGTCGCTCATTCTGGGACAGGTGTTACAGGTCGGGGACCTGATCGATCCCCTACTGTTATCGATTCGAGACAACAGTACGCGCCACACTACCGAGTGCCCTGGTACTTCTCCACTTCCTCAGGCATGGGCAACCCGCACCTCTGCACCTCGTATGCAGGGATTCTGTTGATCCGGTACTCGGCGAATGAAAATGCGTTAACCAGGTTGGACCAGCGCTTCTCCAGCGTCAACGGGCCGGAATAGGAGTCGATGAGGGCCTCGGTCGCGGGACACGTGAGCGCCACTTCGGCCTGGTTGACCCAGTTCACGTCGATCCACCGCGGGAAGTTGACCGGGTCCTCGACCACCCCGGTGCGCGCGAGGACCCAGTCGTACGGCAGGAACTTGTCGTGCCCGATACGCCCGTCCTCCATGCGGTCGGTGTGCGCGGCCAACGGCGAGGCCAGGCCCACGGTGTCGTAGACGTCCACGTCGAGCGGCAGGTTCATGCTCGTCATGCCCAGGTTGAGGAACACGACCGTCTTGAGGGGATCGTCGGGGAGCTCGAACGGCGCCAGACCGGGCATCGGCCGGTCGTAGGCCACCACGTCCCACCGGTCCTGGAAGCCCGGGACCGGGAGGAAGACCGCCCCCGTCCGGTTGGTCGAGACCTCCCTCACCAGGGCCCGCATCCGCGGGAAGTCGAGGTAGTCGTCCGCGAGCAGCGGATGCTGGTGGCCTGTGCGCTGGATGTAGTACTGCCGCTCGTCGACGATCCCCGCCGCGGTGATGGACTCCGGTTCGTCGCGGAACGGGTCCTGGACCACCTGGACGGTCACCGCCCATCCGACGACGACGAGCCACGCACCGGCGACCACCGGGACCGCCACCCGCCGAACCCGGGCGTCGCCCACCCCGCGGGCGGGTCCGACCGGGAGGGGCACCACGGAGACGGGCAGGAGGAACAGGAACAGGGACGGCAACAGCACCCGGCCGTGCATGAAGTCCCCGCCGACCCGGGTGACGTAGGCCAGCATGATCACGGCCACCACGAGGAAGGCGACGGTGACGACCGGGGTCGAGCGGACCCGGCTGCGCAGGCGGAGCAGGCCGCCCCCCTCGTCGTCGTCGTGACCCGCCCCGCAAACCCTGGAATCCGACCGGCGCACGGCCCACAGCGAGACCAGACCGGCGACCAGGACCACCGCCAGCGGCAGGAGCAGGACATACGGCGACAGCAGGTCCCACAGGTACTGGGCCCCCTTGTCCCACTTGGACCCGCCCGCGTCCTTGGCGACGGCCGTCAACGGATAGGGCAGGGCGTAGTACGACATCCGCCAGATCTGGTAGACCACCGGGACGGTTCCGGCGATGGCGACCAACCAGCCCAGATGCCGCCACGACTGCTGTGACGCCGCCAGCAGCGCCAGGAACACCACCGCCGCCAGCGCCAACTCGGGGCGCACCAGCGGACCGAGCCCGGCGATGAACGCCATCGCGGCCGTGCCCACCGCGGGTAGACCGAACCGGTACTCGCGGTGCGGCGCGCGGGCCCACCGCTGCAGGCCGAGCCACATGACGCCGATCCAGCAGATCACCAGCCCCGTCTCCAGGCCCGAGCTCGCGAAGTCCCGGGCGGGCGGCAGCATGATGTAGACCACCACACCCAGCGGCAACAGCAGCATCGGACCGCCGGCGGGGGCGCGCCGGGTGCCCCGGTACATCACGCGGGTGCCGAGCATCGCGGACGCGACCGCGATCATGCTCAGCGTCAGCGCCAACCCCAGGGCGACCAACTCGAGCCGATAGCCGACGACCTCGTGGGTGAGATAGACGAGATAGGTCCACAGGGTGGAGGTGTTGGACTCGACCCGCTCCCCCGCGTTGAACACGGGTCCGTTGCCGGCGATGAGGTTGCGGACCGTGCGCAGGACGATCAGCCCGTCGTCGGCGATCCACCGGCGCTGCCACGCGCCGGCGAGGAACACCGCCACCACCACGACGAGGCCGCCCCAGAAGACGGCCGGCTCGGCCCGGGGACGCTCGGTGATCCGCTCCGTGATCCGGTCGGTGATCCGCTCAGGGTTCCGCGAGGCCACGGTCGCCGGGGGCCGGTCCGCTGCCGGACGCCCCGCTCCCGAACTCCCCGCCGTCACCTCCGACATCGCCCGCCCACCCCGGTCAGGCGAAGGACGGCACGAGGTAGACGCCGATCACGACGGTCAGGACCCACAGCCCGGCCAGGACCTGCAGGACGCGGTCCCCGAGCGCGATGTCCTCGGGCTCGCCGGCCTGGGCGGCGTCGACGTCGACCGCATAGCGCAGCACCGCGATGGTGAACGGCACGATCGAGATCTGCAACCACACAGCCGAGCCGGACGGCTGGGTGGGATCGGAACCGCGGTCGTACGCCCACAGGGCGTAGCAGAGCACGAGCACCGTCGCCGACAGCGTCCACACGAACCGCAGGTAGGTCGGGGTGTAGCTCTCCAGGGCCTTGCGGATCTTGGCCCCGGTCCTCAGGTGCAGGTTCAGTTCGGCGTACCGCTTACCGGCCGCCATGAACAGGGAGCCGAACGCCATGACCAGCAGGAACCACTGTGAGATCTCGACCTCGGCCGCCGCGCCGCCCGCCACCGCGCGGAGCAGGAAACCGGAGGAGACGAACGCGATGTCGAGCACCGGCTGGTGCTTGAGTCCGAAGCAGTACATGAGCTGCAGCACGATGTACACGGCCACGACGATCGCCAGCGCCGGGTGGGTGAACAGCACCGAGATGCTGATGGAGGCGACGATGAGCGCCACCGCCATGCCGTAGGCCAGTCCGACCGGCAGCACCCCGGCGGCGATGGGACGGAACCGCTTGGTGGGGTGCGCGCGGTCCGCCTCGACGTCCATCGCGTCGTTGATCAGGTACACGCTCGAGGCCGCCATGCAGAACGCCACGAAGGCGATGAAGACCGAGAAGAGGACCGAGGTGTCGGTGAGCGTCTGCGACCCGGCCGCGGCGGGTGCCGCGACCACGAGGACGTTCTTGACCCACTGCCGTGGCCGGAGGGCCTTGATCATGCCGTCGAGCAGGTTCTTGGGCGGTGAGCCCTTGGCCTCCTCCTCGGCCTCGGCGAGGTCGATCTCGTTGGCGGTGTGCGGCTCCGCACCGAGAAGGTGGTGATCGCCCCCGCCCCGGGAGGCCGGGACTCCGGTCTGATCGGTCATCGATTCTCCTCGGGGGTCGGGGTGGTGCGCGGTCCGGGCGCGCCGTCACGCAGCGCCTCCGGCAGCAGGCGCTGGACGGGGTCCGTGGGCCAGACCGCGCGGGTGAGCGCAGCGCA
>NZ_JAALEE010000071.1:0-3493 GCF_014145265.1 Dietzia sp. CW19
CCGGCGCGAGATCGGTGGCACGGGCGCGGCCCCGGTCTCCGCACACCAGGGACAGCAGGGCGTCCGCGCGGCGTTCGGGCACCGGATAGTTCGACATGTCCGCCCCCTCGGCGTCGGCGCGGGCCTGCGCTGATTCCGCGGGGGTGTCCGGGGCGGGGTTGGCGAACTCTGCGGCGCGCTGGTCGATGGCCTCTGCCAGCACAGCGGCCTCGTCGGAGGCCAGGGTGGCCCACAGGTTGGTCATGCCGTCGGCGCCCTTGCGGATGTGGACTCCGCGTCCGCGGGCGGCGGCGTCTCTTCGTTCGCGGATCCCGTTGGCGTCGTAGCGGGCGATGATCGCGTCGACGGAGTCGCGCACCGACCGGGCGCCCGGACGCTCGCCGGCCTCGATGGCGGCGAGGTAGTCCTCCACGACCTCCTGCTGAACCCGGGACAGGACGGCCGGATCGACCGTGGCCATCTGACGGGCCAACAACTCGGCTGCGCGCTGTTCCATCCGACCGGCCGAGAGCGCCTCCATGACGGCCGGGTAGCGCTCGGTCAGGTCCGCGGCGAGGCTGATCATGGCGGCGGCGCGGCCAGAGGAGATGGGCATCGACGCCACGACGTAGCCGGTGCACACGTCGAACGGGTCGACCACCGCGTGCCCGGGCGGGGAACCGTCCCCCGCCCCGGCCTCGTCCTGGCGCACGCACTCGCGGAACAACTCGTAACACGCGGCCAGGCGGGCCCCGGCGGCGCGATTCTCCGCCACCCAGGTGTCGCGGGCGGAATCGGACAACCTCCCGAGCAGGGACGGGTGACCAGAACGACCGACCCCACTTGTCGCGCCACCAGCCGTCTCGTCCACGCCCTCACCTCCACCCGTACGCCCACTCGTACGTCGCCGTCACATTGTATCGAACTAGTGTTCTAGTATACGCACACACTTTCGAATGGGCAAGGGGGGACATCCACAGGCCTCCCCCGCCCCGGTCGTCCGGGTAACCTGGGACCATGACCTCGCCCGAATCCGCCGAATACTGCTGCATCGCCGGCGCGAACGGGCCGCTCACCCAGGCCGAGGCCGAAGCCGCGGCGGCCCGGTTCAAGGCCCTGGCCGACCCCATGCGCCTCCGCCTGCTCTCGCACATCGCGGCGGCGGAGTGCGATGACGTCTGCGTGTGCACCCTCACCGAACCGCTGGGGATCTCCCAGCCCACCGTGAGTCATCACATGAAGAAGCTGGTCGAGGCGGGACTCGTCACCCGCGAACAACGAGGCCGGATGGCGCACTACAGCATCGTCCCGGAGGCGTTCTCCCAGATCCGCGACATCGTCGACGTCCGAGGCCTCCGCCTCGCCTGAGGACGACCCCGAACAGTCGCTCAGTGCCCGGCGCCGAGCCTGCCCGAGAGCTTGTCGAGCCGCTCCCTGCTGGCACCGTCGAGTCCGATCACCGTGAGGGTCTTGCCCTTGGCCGCATACTTCTGCTGCACGGCGTCGAGCGTGGCGACGGTCGAGGCGTCCCAGATGTCGGCGTCGGTGAGATCGAGTACCACGTGCTCGGGGTCGCCGGAGTAGTCGAACCGGTACACGAGGTCGTTGCTCGAGGCCCAGAACAGCTCGCCCGTGACCCGGTAGGTGCGGGTGTCGACCGCCCCGTCGTGGTCCGTGTCGAGCTCGGCGACCTTCTCGATGGTCGTCATGTGCGCGACCCGGCGCGCGAACATGATCATCGCCGTGACCACCCCCAGGATCACGCCGATCGCGAGGTTGTGGGTCCACACCGTCGCCGCCACGGTGACGACCATGACGAGGGTCTCCGACAGCGGCATCAGCCGCAGTGTCCGGGGATGGATCGAGTGCCAGTCCATGGTCCCCACCGAGACCATGATCATCACCGCGACCAGTGCGGCCATCGGGATCAGTCCGACGACGTCGCCCAGGACGACGACGAGGACCAGCAGGAACACGCCGGCGAGCAGGGTGGACAGCCGCGTCCGTGCGCCCGAGGCCTTGACGTTGATCATCGTCTGCCCGATCATCGCGCAACCGCCCATCCCGCCGAAGAAACCGGTGACGAGGTTGGCGACGCCCTGACCCCAGCCCTCACGCGTCTTGTCGGAGTGCGTCTCCGTGATGTCGTCGACCAACTTGGCCGTCATCAGCGACTCCATGAGCCCCACGAGCGCCATGGCGAGCGCGTAGGGGGCGATGATCTGCAGCGTCTCCAGGGTGAGCGGCACGTCCGGCAGCAGGAGGGTCGGCAGCGACCCGGGCAACTCGCCCTGGTCGTGCACGTTGGGGACCGACCACCCCACCCAGACCACCACGATCGTCAGGGCCACGATCGCGATCAGGGGCGCGGGGATCACCGTGGTGAGCCTGGGAAAGAACACGAGGACGAGCAGCCCCACCGCCACCAGCGGGTACACCAGCCACGGCACGCCCACCAGGTGCGGGATCTGGGCGGAGAAGATGAGGATCGCGAGCGCGTTGACGAATCCGACCATCACCGAGCGTGGGATGAACCGCATCAGCCTCGCGACCCCGAACACGCTCAGCAGCACCTGCAGCACCCCGGCCAGGAGGACCGTGGCGATGAGGTGGTCCAGTCCGTGCTCGAGCACGACCGGCGCCACGACGAGCGCGATCGCTCCCGTGGCCGCCGAGATCATCGCCGGGCGTCCTCCGGTGAAGGCGATCGTGACCGCCATGGTGAAGGACGCGAACAGACCGACCCGGGGGTCGACGCCCGCGAGGATGGAGAACGAGATCGCCTCCGGGATGAGCGCGAGGGCCACCACGAGGCCGGCGAGCACCTCGGTCCGCAGCCGGGCGGGGGAGGAGAACGCGGCGCGGAACGAGGGCAGCACGCCGGTCGGGAACTCGGTGCTCACGGATCACCTACAGTCGGGGTCAGGACTCTCACACGGCGTGAGAGTAGAAAGCTACCGTAACGGGAGAGTTGTGGGCGGGCCAAGTCGCGGCGAGCAGACCATGAAGATCGGCGAGGTCGCCGAGCGCACCGCGCTGTCGATCCGGAGCCTGCGGCACTACGACGAACTCGGTCTGGTCATCCCCTCCGCACACTCCCGGGGCGGGTTCCGCCTGTACACGCCGGGGGACGTCGAGCGGCTCCTGCTCATCCGCCGGATGAAGCCCCTGGGGTTCAGCCTGGAACGCATGCGCGACTTCTGCCGGGCCCTGGACCGCCGAGCCGACGACCCGGCGGGATCGGCCGCGCTGATCGCCGAGATCGAGGCTGAGGCCACCGAACGGCTCGAGCGACTGCGGACCCACCTGGGCTATGCGGAGGAGTTCGTCGAGATCGTCGCGCGCCTCAGGGCCTGATCACCGGCCGAGAGCTGCGGCCACGGCCGCCTTCGCCCACTGACCGACCCCGATGAGGGTCGCCGAGGCCGCGCCGCACCAGTCGCCGTAGCCGAGCAGGAACAGCCCGGGCACGTCCGGCACCACGGGCCCGTCGGCGACCACCCGGCCGCCGACC
>NZ_JAALEE010000072.1:0-2080 GCF_014145265.1 Dietzia sp. CW19
GGTCCGGGTCGGGCCGGGGGTCGGTCCCGGTGACCGAGTCGGTCGGATGGGCGCGGGCCAGCGCCAGGGCGTGCGACAACCGCTGCGCCGATGCAGGGTCCCGTCCGCCCAGCTCCGCGACGATCGCGGCTGTCACCGTGTGGCGGCGTTCCAGGGCGCCGATCAGTGCGGCTCGGGCGAGATCCGTCCGGATGTGGAGCCTGTCGAGACGATGTGCGGTGAGGTAGGCGGCGAGCAGGGCGGTCACCGCCAGGATGACCAGTGCGACGACGACGAGGATCACTTCAGCGGACACGAATGGTCTCCCCCGGTCCACGGACGGTCTCGTACACGCGGATCACCCGCTCCGCCACGACCGGCCAGTCGAACTCCCGGACCGCCTCGGAGGCGCGCGCGCAGAGATCGGCTCTGTGTCCGTCGTCGCCGAGCACGCGGACGAGGGCGGCGGCCAGGCCACCGGGGTCCCCCACCGGTGCGAGTTCACCACAGTCCCCGTCTCCCAGGACCCGGCGGAACGCGTCGAGATCGGAGGCCACCACGGCCGTCCCGGCCGCCATCGCCTCCACCAGGACGATGCCGAAACTCTCCCCACCCGTGTTGGGTGCGCAGTAGACGTCCGCGGCCGCGAGCACCGCGGCCTTGCGGGTGTCGTCGACCCGACCGAGGAAGTCCACGTCGAGGCCCGACGGCAACCGGTCCCGCAGTGCCCGCTCGTCGCCGTCCCCCATGATCCGTAACCGGAGGTCGGGCACGGCCTCCAGCACGGCCGGGAGTGCGGAGACCAGAACGTCCATACCCTTGCGCGGTTCGTCGTAACGCCCGAGGAAGGCCACGGTGGGTGAACCGGATCGCTCGGCCGTCGCGTCGACCCCGCGGAACGCGCCGACGTCCACGCCGTTGGGGATCTCCACCGCGCCGGACCCGAGGGCCTCCATCTGCCATCGCCGGGCGAGGGTCGACACCGCGATCCGACCGCGGATCTTCTCCAGGAGCGGTGCGAGGGCGCCGTCCGCGGCACCGAGGATCATCGAGCCGGAGGTGGATGTGTGGAAGGTGGCCGTGATGGGTCCCGAGGACATGGCCAGGGCGAACATCCCGACTCCCGGCGCGTTGGGTTCGTGGATGTGCAACACGTCCAGCGGATCGCTGCGCAACCAGTGACGGGTGGTCCGCCAGGCCGCGGGTCCGAAGCTCAACCGGGCCACGGACCCGTTGTACGGGATCGGGACCCCCGGGCCGGTCAGCGTCATCCCGGAGACCGGTGCGTTCTCGGGGCGGCCGGGGGCGAGCACCCGGACCGAGTGGCCGCGCCGACGCAACTCCTCGGTCAGATCCACCACATGGGCCTGGACGCCGCCCGGCGCATCGAAGGAGTAGGGGCAGATCATGCCGATGCGCACGAGTCGATCAGCCCTCGATCCGCGCGCGACGGTCGGCGGACAGGTCGGCCAGCCACAGGGGTTGGAGCATGTGCCAGTCCGCCGGGTGACGGGCGATCCCTTCGGCGAAGAGGTCGGCCATCGCCTGCACGGCCGCCTCCACTCCGCCGGAGACGTCGATGGGCGGGGTGATCCGCACCCGCATCGTCTCCTCGTCGGAATACCAGAACTGCGCCACGAGGAACGGCGCGCCGGTCTCCACGGCGAGCCTGGCAGCCCCTGCGGGCATCCGGGTGGTCTCACCGAAGAAGGTCACCGGGACGCCGGTCCGACGCAGGTCCCGTTCGCCGGGCAGGCACACGATGCCGCCCCCGCGGAGGAACTCGCGGAGTGCCTCGAGCGGCGGCGTGGCGCCACCGGTGTGCGGATAGATGGTGAATCCCAGGCTCTCCCGGTACTCGAGGAAGCGCTGATAGAGGGATTCCGGCTGCAACCTCTCGGCGACCGTGGCGAAGGTGCCGTACCGCCGCGCCAGCCATGTCCCGCCGAGATCCCAGTTGGCCGAGTGCGGGAGGGCCACGATCACCCCGCGTCCCCGGGCCAGGGCCGCGTCGAGGTGGTCGACGCCCTCGATGGTCCGGTCCATCTCCCTGGCCACGGCCTCGCGGTCCATCGAGGGCAGACGGAACGCCTCCCGCCAA
>NZ_JAALEE010000072.1:2145-9709 GCF_014145265.1 Dietzia sp. CW19
GAAGGAGTCTCGGACGAGGTCGTCGGGGACCTCCGCGGGGGCGACCCCGAGGACCCGGGACAGGTTCTTGCGGAGCTGGGAGTCCTCCCCTTGACGTCGGGCAGCGACGTCGGCTCCGGTCCGGAACAGGGCCCGTGCCACCGGTTCGGGGAGCGCGCGCACCAGAGCCCACCCCGCGGCGTACCCGAGGTCCGAGGCCCGCTGGCCCAGCCGGGTCATCGGTCGCCCGCCGTCGGTGACCCGAGCCGGTCGAGCCGCCCGAGGTGGTCGGCCCGTCCGCCCCACACCCTCTGGAGGACCGTGATGAGACTGCCCACCGCGACCACCGTGATCGCGATCTCGAGGGCCCAGGGGACGCCGAGACCCTCCAGGCCGGCACCGAGCAGGATCAGGACGAGGCGGTCGGCGCGTTCCATCAGACCGCCGGGCGTGCGCAGACCCCCGGCGTCCGCGCGGGCCTTGGAGTAGGACACGACCTGGGAGAGCACGAGGCACGCCAGCAGCATGCCGAGCGCGTACTTGTTGTCCGGTTCGGCGTCCACCAGCCACCACAGCAGGGACGCGAGGATCACACCGTCGGCCACCCGGTCCGACACCGCGTCGACCAGCGCGCCGTAGGGGGACCCGCCGTCACCCGCCCGGGCGACCGCCCCGTCGACCAGGTCGAGCAGGGTGCACAGGGCGATCACGATCGCCCCTGCCACCAGGTGGCCGTTGCCGAAGAGCGCGACCGCCGCCGCACAGGTCAGCACCAGCCCGGCCAGGGTGATGCCGTTCGCGGTGACCCCGATCCGGACCAGGAACGTCGCGAAGGGGTGTGCCACCTTGGTGACACCCGACCTTCCGAACTCGCTCAGCATCTGTTCCCCCGCAATCAGGTGTGGTCGGGCCCGGGCACGGTCGACCACGCCTCGGCCAGCAGTTGTCGGGTCTGACGGAGCAACTGGGGCAGCACCTTGGTTCCGCCGGTCACCGTAATGAAGTTGGCGTCGCCGATCCAGCGCGGCACGACGTGTTGGTGCAGATGATCCGACAGCGAACCCCCCGCGGCGCTGCCCAGGTTGAGCCCCACGTTGAACGAATCCGGTCGGGACACGGCCTTGACGACCCGGATCAACTGCTGGGTGTACGACATCAGCTCACGCGCCTCGTCGTCGTCGAGATCCTCCAGGTCGGCCACCTTGCGGTACGGCACCACCATGGCGTGCCCGGGGTTGTACGGGTACAGGTTGAGTACCACGTAGACATGGGCGCCACGGGCGACCATCAGGCCGTCCTCGTCGCTCATCCGGGGGATGTCGAGGAAGGGCTCCCCGGTCATACCCTCGGCGGGCTCGGGCGTCGACTCGGCGATGTACGACATCCGGTACGGGGTCCACAGCAGCTGCAGGCGATCCTCCCCCACCCCGTACTGGCGGTACCCGTCCGTCGGGGTCGGTTCCCGGGGCGTCACACCCGCTCCGCCGTGGGCACGTCGTTGCGCCGCGAGTTGATCCAGTAGACGATCTTGTCCATCGCGGCGTTCCGGGAGACCCCGTTGAGCTGGGTGCCGTCGGGGAACCGGAAGCTCACCGCGCCCGCCTCGACGTCCCGGTCGCCGGCCAGCAGCATGAACGGGACCTTGCCGGTCGTGTGGTTGCGGATCTTCTTCTGCATGCGCTCGTCCGCGAGATCGAGTTCGGCGCGGATCCCGCGGCCGCGGAGTTCGTCGATCACGTCCTCGAGGTGCTTCTCGTGGGCCTCGGCCACCGGGATCCCCACCACCTGCACGGGCGCGAGCCACGCCGGGAACATCCCCGCGTAGTGCTCGAGCAGGACGGCGAAGAACCGTTCGATGGACCCGAAGAGCGCGCGGTGGATCATCACCGGGCGCTTCTTGGTGCCGTCCGCGGCGTTGTAGGTGAGGTCGAACAGCTCGGGGAGGTTGAAGTCGAGCTGCACCGTGGACATCTGCCAGGTCCGGCCGATCGCATCGCGCGCCTGGACCGAGATCTTGGGTCCGTAGAAGGCCGCCCCGCCCGGGTCCGGGACCAGCTCGAGACCCGAGTTGGTGGCGACCCGTTCGAGCGTCTCGGTGGCGCGCTCCCAGATCTCGTCACCGCCGACGTACTTCTCGGGGTCCTTGGTCGACAGCTCGAGGTAGAAGTCCTCGAGGCCGTAGTCGCGCAGCAGCGAGATGATGAAGGACAGCACGGAGGCGATCTCGCCCTCCATCTGGTCCTCGGTGCAGTAGATGTGGGCATCGTCCTGGGTGAAACCGCGCGCGCGGGTGAGCCCGTGGATCACGCCCGACTTCTCGTACCGGTAGACCGTGCCGAACTCGAACATCCGCAGCGGTAGTTCGCGGTACGAGCGACCGCGGGAGTCGAAGACCAGGTTGTGCATGGGGCAGTTCATGGGCTTGACGTAGTAGTCCTGCCCCGGCTTGGTCTCCCTGCCGTCGGCGTCGTACTCCGCGTCCAGGACCATGGGAGGGAACATGCCCTCCGAGTACCAGCTCAGGTGCTGCGACTTCCGGAAGAGGTCGCCCTTGGTCACGTGCGGGGTGTTGACCAGCGAGTACCCGGCGGACAGGTGGCGCTTGAGGGAGTGCTGCTCCATCTCGTTGCGGATGATCCCGCCACGGGGGTGGAACACCGGGAAGCCGGAGCCGATCTCGTCCGGGAAGCTGAACAGGTCGAGTTCCGTACCCAGCCGCCGGTGGTCCCGCTTCTCCGCCTCGGCGAGGCGATCGAGGTAGGCGTCCATCGCCTCGGTGCTCTCCCACGCCGTGCCGTAGACGCGCTGGAGGCCGGCGTTCTTCTGGTCGCCGCGCCAGTACGCCGCGGAGGAACGGGTGAGGGTGAACGCGGGGATGAACTTGGTGGTGGGGGTGTGGGGCCCGCGGCACAGATCCGACCAGACCACCTCGCCCGTGCGCGGGTTGAGGTTGTCGTACGCGGTCAGTGCGCCGGCCCCGACCTCCATGATCTCCGCGTCCTCGAGGGCCTCGGCGCCCCCGGCGTCGCCGGAGTCCGCCCGTCCCTTGTCCTCCACCAACTCGAGCTTGTACGGCTCACCGGCGAGCTCGGCGCGGGCCTCGTCCAGAGAGGCGTACTCGCGCCGGGCGAAACGCTGGCCCGATTTGATGATCTTCTTCATCCGCTTCTCGAGGTCCTTGAGGTCCTCGGGAGTGAACGGCTCGGCCACGTCGAAGTCGTAGTAGAAGCCGTTCTCGATCGGCGGGCCGATCCCGAGCTTCGCCTCGGGGAACTTGTCCTGGACGGCCTGCGCCAACACGTGGGCGCAGGAGTGTCTGATCACGGACCTGCCGTCCTCGGTGTCCGCGCGGACGAGTTCGACCTCGGTGTCCGCCTCTGGCGCCCACGACAGGTCGCGCAGCGCGCCACCGGGGTCGCGCACCACCACGACGGTCTCGGGGCCGCTCTTCGACTGCAACTCCCGCTCGGCGAGGATCTTGCCCGCTGGCTCTCCCGCCGGAATGACGGTGGTGGTCACGGTGCCCGCACCCGTTGCGTCGACGTCGGCTTCCGGCATGCGGTTCTCGGACACGGGGGTCTCGGACACGGGGGGCGATCTCCTCGGCAGTGGATGACGGGTGACCGTGGGTCACCCGTGACGGCGCACCAGCTCCGGTGACGGACCTGGGCCGGTTCATGCTACCCGGCGCCTCGCGGAATCCCGGACCGCCTCGGGCCGTTGTACCCGCCATGCGCATAGACATCTGGTCCGACGTCGTCTGCCCCTTCTGCTGGATCGGCAAACGCCATCTGGAGTCCGCACTGGAGGCCTTCCGGGCAGACCACCCCGACACGGACGTCGAGGTGGTCTGGCGGGCCTTCGAACTCGACCCCGCAGCGCCGCGGCACGGCGAGAGCGGCGTCGACGAGTCCAGCGCACAGATGCTCTCGCGCAAGTACGGCATGCCGCAGGCGGAGGCGGAGGCCACGCAGGAACAGATGGCGGGACGGTTCCGGGAACTCGGATTGGAGTTCGACTGGCGGTCCGCCACGATCTCCTCGACCTTCGACGCCCACCGGCTGGCGGCACTGGCCGCAGACCACGAGAAGGCGGACGAGATCGACGAGGCGTTGCGCCGCGCCCACTTCACCGACGGCGAGCGCCTCTCGGATCCGGCGGTCCTCAGGCGCATCGGTGTCGAGGCCGGGCTGCCCGCCGACGCGGTCGACCAGATGCTGTCCGGGGACGGGTTCGGCGAGCGCGTCCGTGAAGACGTGGAGGCCGCCCGTGGGATCGGGGTGCAGGGAGTGCCGTTCTTCGTCTTCGACGGCAGGCTCGCCGTGAGCGGTGCACAGCCCGTCGAGGTGTTCGGCCAGGCCCTGGAGCAGGCTGTCGCCGGACGGCAGGACTGACTCGGCGCACCGGCTGGCCCGGATACGAACGCAGCCCCCGTCTCCCGGTCACCGGGGCGGAGGCTGCGTGTGCGGTGTGGTCCTAACTGGGTTCGAACCAGTGACCTCTCCGGTGTGAACGGAGCGCTCTTCCACTGAGCTATAGGACCGCGCGTGGCCCGATCTCTCGATCGGCACCGGAACACTGTAGCAAGCCGGACCCGCGGCCCCAATTCGGGGTCGGCGAGGCGCCGGAGCCGTGTCGGTGCCGTGCCGGTACCGTGCCGACACGCGTCCGGAGGGCCGGTGCGCGCTGGGCCGCAGAACCCCGGATCAGGGCGTCCGTGCAGGTGGAACCCGGTTTCCGGCCCCCGATTTGTGTTCCAAGTTCGGCGTCGGCTAATGTTCATTCTCGCAACGCGGTGAGCAACAGCGAGCCGGGGAGCAGTGCGGATGTGGCGCAGCTGGTAGCGCATCACCTTGCCAAGGTGAGGGTCGCGGGTTCGAATCCCGTCATCCGCTCGGAGGGATCGAGGAGCCAGGAGTCCTCACCGGGCTCGATACCTTTTCGGTGGAGTGGCCGAGTGGTGAGGCAGCGGCCTGCAAAGCCGTCAACACGGGTTCGATTCCCGTCTCCACCTCCACGCCGGAGAGATCCGGTCGGTGAATCCCGCGCGATTAGCTCAGCGGGAGAGCGCTTCCCTGACACGGAAGAGGTCACTGGTTCAATCCCAGTATCGCGCACCACGACACACGCCCCGGCTGACCGCCGGGGCGTCGTGCATTTCGGCGGGATCGCTCCCTGTTCGGTACGTGCCCGTGCTCGCCGCGTGATGAGGATCACTCATCATCGGGGTATGTCCACTGCGCACAGACTGCCCCACACGGCGACGGTCGACTCGATTTCCCTGGAGGACGTCCGGGGGCGGGTCGTCGACCTCCGGCACACCACGGGCATCCTCGTCGACCTGCGCCGCACGGCCACGGACACCTACGAGGTCACTATGGTCCTCGGAGGCGGAGACGACTCGGAACGGCTGGTGATGTCCGGGGTGGGTGGGACCGAGAACCTGCACCTGCATTCCTGATCCCCGCGCCCCGCTAGTCTCACGGGGTGATCGCCAGCGTCGAACCCACCGTCGAACCCGCAGTCGCGGCAGATCTCGGCCCGATTGCCGCGCTGGCAGCCCGGACGTTCCCGCTGGCGTGTCCCCCGGATCTCCCCCGGGACTCGATCGACGCCTTCATCGCCCGGCATCTCTCCACCGGCGCGCTGAGTGTCCATCTGGTCACCCCCGGGCACGAACTCCTCGCGGCCAGGACGCCGGGTGGGCGACTCGCCGCATACGCCCTCCTCGTGGACGGGATCGAGATGGACCCGGCCTGCGCCGATCAGATCCTCCACCGACCCACCGTCGGGATCAGCAAGCTGTACGTCGACCCCGGCCACCACGGTTCGGGCATCGCGGCCCTGGTTCTCGACGACGTCGTCCGGAGGTGTGCCGGGAGGGGCGCGCGAAGTCTGTGGCTCGCCACCAACGTGGCCAACACCAGGGCACGCCGGTTCTACGCCAGGCAGGGGTTCGCCGAACGGGGAACGCGCACGTTCGACGTGGGCGGCGTGTCCAACACCGACGTCGTCTACGAGAGGGAGCTCGGTGGGAGGGCCCCGGGTCAGGACTGAGCGTTCAGCCGCCGACCGTCTCGAAACGCGACAGCGCGAGGAGCCGGGACGTGGCCCGCAGGTACTTCTTCCGGTAGCCGCCGGCGATCATCTCCTCGGTGAAGATCGCGTCGAGCTTCTCCCCCGAGTTACGGACGGGGATCCCGGCGTCGTACAGGCGGTCCGCCAGGACGACCAGACGCAGGGCGATGGCCTGGTCCGGCAACGGAGCGACGTCGCGCAGGCACACCCTGGTCACCCCGTCGACGAGGCGGTTGTACTTGGACGGGTGGAGGGTGGCCAGGTGCCCGCACAGCGCGTCGAAGTCGTCCAGCGTCGCCCCGGGGTCCGCGCCGGCGTCCGCCTCGAGCTCCGCCTCGGACATGGGGTCCGGCGCCGGAGGAAGATTGCGGTGACGGTAGTCGGGGCCGTCGACTCGGATCGACTCGAAGATCCCCGACATCTTGCGGATCTCGCGCATGAAGTCCTTGGCCGCGAACCGCCCCTCGCCGAGCTGCTCGGGAAGGGTGTTGGAGGTGGCGGCCACGCTGACGCCCGCCGTGGTGAGCTCCGCGAGCAGCCGGGACACCAGCATGGTGTCACCCGGGTCGTCCAGCTCGAACTCGTCGATGCACAGCACCGAGTGACCGGACAGCTCCTCGACCGCACGGTTGAACCCGAGGGCACCCACCACGTGGGTCAGTTCGACGAACGTGCCGAACGCCTTGGGCTCGGGACAGGTGTGGTAGATCGAGGTCAACAGGTGGGTCTTGCCCACACCGAACCCGCCGTCGAGATAGATCCCCGCCCCCTCCACCGACTTGGGTCGACGCCCGAACAGTCCCTTCTTGGGGGAACGACGGGTCACGACGCCCTCGGCGAACTCCCGACACGCCTTGACCGCGGCGGCCTGGGAGGGCTCGGCGGGGTCCGGGATGTAGGACTCGAAACTCACGTCATCGAACATCGACGGCGGGACCATCTGTGCCACGAGTTGGTCGGCGGGGACCACCGGGGTGACGTCAACGAGGCGAGAGACCATGCGATGAGCCTATCGTGGGGCGACAGGCGTCAGAACGGAAGGAGCCCCAGGTGCTGTCGACCCGACCCCCCGCGCTCGACGACGACCCGGCTTCGCTCGACGCGATCTGGACCGCCCTCCAGCCGGACCAGCCCACGGGCGCCCCGATGATCCGTGCCGTCATGATCTCCTCCATCGACGGGACCACCACCGTCGACGGCCGGAGCGGGGGCCTGGGAACGCCCACCGACCGCCTGGTCTACGACGCCATGCGGGCCCGCGCCGACCTCGTCCTGGTGGGGTCCGGGACGGCGTTGGCCGAACGCTACGGTCCCGCCGTGGTGAGCCCGGTCTGGACGGACCGGCGCACCGGACCCGCGCCCACCGTCCTCGTCCTCACCAGGTCGCTACCCGATCGGCTGATCGACCTCTGCGCCGGCACCGACGACCGGGTCCGGATCGCCGCGGCACACGAGGTGGGTCGTCAGCGCATCGAGGCCGCGCGGGCGCGGGGCGTGAGAGTGCACG
>NZ_JAALEE010000562.1:0-83 GCF_014145265.1 Dietzia sp. CW19
AGGTCATGGGAGGCGCCGGCGCCGTCCGAGCGGATCAGCAGGTCACGCCGGTGAGCAGCGGGGATCTGCGCGATTGCCTGGCC
>NZ_JAALEE010000562.1:102-10971 GCF_014145265.1 Dietzia sp. CW19
ATCACGTCGATGGTTGGCGGGGACCTGGGCGATCGCCTGGCCCAGGACGTCGATGTGGTCGGCGGCGGTGTTCGACCCGGCGTTGCCCGGCCGCAGGCTCGCCGCGAGGAACTCGGTCGTGTTGTCGCACCACACGCCGATCGGGTGGTAGCCGAAGGTGCGCTTGTACGTCGGCGCAGCAAGCTCTTTCTCGCTGTGGGTGACCACGATGGTGGCGTCCACATCAAGCACGATTGTGGCTCCCAGGTCCCGGCCCGCACACTTGGATGCGGGCACTCCGCCGGGCAGGAGGGACCACACATGCCGCCGCGTGCGGGCACGCGCCACCTGGATCTTCTTGCGCTTGCCGGCAGTGATCTCGTCCAGAGTGCGCCACACCGTCGGTGCCGACGCCACCGGGCCCAGAGCGTCAGATTGGTGGCGCAGGACGCCGATGTCGGAGATGGACTCGCCGCCATCTGTGAGCATCACCGCGAGGTCGATCAAGACCCGGCCACGGTCATGGACTGGGATGAACCGTCTGCGAGTCATGGCCTTCGACAGTTCGGCGGTCAGCCCCACCCGATCCGCCAGAAGGCGTGGCGCGATGGCTCCGGCGTGGGAGATCACCCCGACACCATCAGCAGTAACGGACAGACCAGACGACCACGACGTACGCTTCACCTACCGAGTGCTTTCTGTGTGGGGACATGGAACCTTCGACAAGTCCCAGTTTCCCCTGTTCAGGAAGCACTTCGGCCTATTTTCACCCGGCAATCCTCAGATCCCCGTGAACTACCGGGGCTAGCGGAGCACGCGGGCGAAAGTGGCGAACTAAGGACGGCTTGCCTTGTTGGCGAGTGGCACAGTTGTGGTCAGCGCGGCGGGCTTGGCTTAGCAAGATTCGCCCTGGGTTTCGTGGAGACCGTGTTCAGTTGAATTTCCACCAGGGTCTTGTCGCCCTGGATCTGATCGTAGAACGTCTCCTCGAACTCCGCGGGTGGAACGTCGCCGAGGTAGCCGTGAAGGCGGGCGGTGTTGTGCCAATGGACACAACCGAGGGTTGCGAGCTCGACGTTCTCAACCGTTTTCCATGGGCCGCGGTGGGCAGGACCGCGGAGTAGCCATGCGCTTCTCTATAGCCGTGGTGGTGGAGAACGAGGTCACCTACCTCACGCTGCCCGTGCCCGCCGACGGGGTAGTGATCTGGGGCAAGGGATTCGACGTGGCGCGACTCGGGCGCTGGGCAGTGTTACAGGACGCGGAAGTGCACTACTGGGATGATCTCGATACACACGGCTTCGCGATCTTGCATCGACTCCGGGCCCACCTTCCGCAGACCCGGTCCTTCCTGATGGACGCGGAGACCCTGCACGCCCATCGCGACCGGTGGGGGCGGGAGAACGCCCCGACCAGCGCAGCACTCGGCCGGCTCTCAGCGAAGGAGGCCGCCGTCTATGACGACCTCGTCTCCGATCGCTTCGGCGACCAGGTCCGACTGGAGCAGGAGCGAATCAACTGGGCCTGGACGCTAGACCAGCTGCCCTACGACGGGCCCGGATGAGGAACACTGGTATTGGGATGCTGGTTATACTCGTATATCGACGGAAGAGGGGTCATGACGGCTAAACAACTCAACACGAAGCTGGACGACCAGACCATCGCCCGTCTGGACCATCTGGCGCGCGTCACCGGCAGGTCCAAGTCGTTCTATGCGAGCGAGTTCATCCGCAGCGGGCTCGACGAGATGGAGGACTGGTACCTGGCCCAACACCGTCTGGAGGAGTTCCGGCAGTCAGACGACTCCGCCATCCCATTGGGCCAGGTGGACTGGACCTGAAGTGGCGTATCTGGTCGAGGTCACGCCGCACGTCCAGAAGGTCATCACCAAGCTCGGTCGTCAGGACAAGACTGCGCAGCAGAGAATCAGGGCATTCCTCGAGGAGCGAATACATGGGTGCGAAGACCCCAGGTACCTCGGTAAGGCACTTCGTGGCGACCAACACCTCTGGCGGTACCGCGTGGGCGACTACCGGATCATCTGCTCGATCGAGGATCAACGGGTAACAGTCCTCGTCGTTGATGGTGCGCATCGGCGTGAGGTCTACCGATAAAGATCGACTGCCCGTGACCGTCCGGGGGCAGAGCTGAGACACTGGACTCGGCCCGGATCACGGGTCACTTGCTCTCGCGCGGTCATTCCTCATTCTCGGGTCGAGCGCGCGACCGTCTGAAGGATTCACGTGTCCTCTCTTGTGCCGTACTCGGACCGCCCGTGAACACCGTCAGCTGGCGTGAGAGCGGTGTAGACCGCACCGTCGGCTGGCGCTCCGAGAACGCCGCACCTGCGCCGACTGGAATCGTCGTTATCACCGACGACATCTCCGCAGACAAGGCTCTCCGAATCGCCCAGAGAGGCTCGAGCCTGCTGTGGCGAGGGGACTTCCAAAACGCCCGGCAGCTCATGCGTGCTCTCGACCGTCGCCTCGAGAAGCGGGCGTCCCGGTCACCGCAATCCACCGACCCCGGGGAAGTCTTTCTCGCCAACCGGAAGGCCCGTGCCCACCGTGCTTCGATACTGGGCAAGATCCTGATCCCCCTGCAGCCTGATTACTCGATCTGCCTGCGCCGAGCGCCCGACGCCCGCGAGGCCTGCACACACGCCTACGGGCAGCCGGTCGACAAGCCCACCGACGAGTCGAGCGTGTCTATCGGCGAGGAGACTCTCGTGTCGCTGCCCGAGCTCCTCGGGGTGATCAGCGCCTACGAGTGGCACCGCAAGGGCATCGAGGTTGCGGCCCTGGGGGCTCGGATCCATCCCGCCCATGGCGTCTTCGCCCCCACCCGCGACGAGTACATCGACCTGGTCGCCGACGCCCCCTGGCCGCAGGGCGTCGACCACCCCGTCGTGTGGGACATCGGCACCGGGACCGGGGTGCTCGCGGCGGTCCTGGCCCGGCGCGGCGCCCGGGAAGTGGTGGCGACCGACATCAGTCCCCGCGCCGTGCAGTGCGCCCAGGACAACGTGGATCGGCTGGGGTTGGCGGACCGCATCGCGGTGATCCAGGCCGATTTGTGGCCCTATGACGACGACGACGACGAGGCGAGCGACTGCGGGCGGGCCGACGTGGTGGTGTGCAATCCACCATGGATTCCCGGTCGCCCGACCTCGGCGCTGGAGCAGGGGATCTACGACCCGGACTCCGACGTGCTGCACCGCTTCCTCAGCGGGCTCGCCGATCACCTCACGCCGCAGGGCGAAGGATGGCTGATCCTGTCCGACCTCGCCGAACACCTTGGACTGCGCACCCGTGATGACCTGCTCGGCCGTATCGACGCGGCCGGGCTGACCGTGGTCGGGACAAGCGAGACCACGCCACGCCATTCCCGCGCCGCAGACAGTGCTGATCCGCTGCACGCGGCTCGCTCGAAGGAGCGCACCATCCTGTGGCGGGTGGGGGCGAGGCGGAGCACCTAGCGCAGGCGGGGCACCTGTTCGAGGAGGAGCACCTGGTCGAGCCGGCGCACCTAGCGGGGCCGGCGCCCGCCGAAGGCCCAGACGAGGGCATGCACCGCGAGCAACGGGGCGATGAGCACCACCGCGCCCCAGCCCGTGGTGGCGACGGGCATCCAGTCGTCCCAGGATGCGCGCATGGCGCCGAGAAAGTCCCCTCGCTCGGACTCGGCAGGCTCAGGCGAGTCGTGCCCGGCGTCGGCGTCCCGGGAGTCGGCGAAGAGCCCTGCCACGTCCGCACCGTCCGCCGTGACGTGGAAGGCGGAGGGCCGAGGGGACTGCGAAGCGGAGTGCATGCCCGGGATTCGACGCCGGGGTCGTGGCGGATTGGGTGCGGTGCCGGGCGGCAGGGGAAGACCTCGTCGTCGTCGCACTATCCGCGCCACCACCGCATTTCCGGCACGTAGGCTGGGCGACGCCCCGCACCCCACCCGAGGCCGAGGATGCAATGCCATGGACAGCGTGACGGACAGGTCGGTTCCCTCCGCTTCCGGAGGAAGCCCGACCGACGACGACCGCGCACCGCGGCTCCCGCCCGGGCCCCCGCTGCCCAGGTCGATCCAGGGCGCGGGCTTCGGCATCGCCCGGCGCAGAGTGCTCCAGCGCCTGCAGGCGAGATACGGCGACGCCGTCACCGTGCACCTGCCCATCTACGGGCGCGCGGTGATCATCTCCGACCCCGCGCTGGCCAGAGAGCTGTTCACCGCCCCGCAGCAGTCGCTGACCAACGTCGACCCCAATCTTGGTCGGGTCCTGGGGGAGCAGTCGATGTTCGCGCTCGAGGGCACCGACCACCGACGGCGCCGCAAGCTGCTCACCCCGCCTCTGCACGGCAGGCGCATCACGGGCTACGAGGCGGTCGTGGAGGAGGAGACCCGGCGCGAACTCGACTCGTGGGTCGTCGGCAGGCCGTTCGCCTCCATGCCGTCGATGACCCGCATCACGCTGGACATCATCATCCGGACGGTGTTCGGCGCCCGGGACGACGAGCTCGTCACGCTGCGCCGCGTGATCCCGCCCATGGTGGAGGCCGGCTCGGCGGTGGTCATCACCCCGGAACTGCCGGTACGCGTGGGCGCGGTGGGCGTGGGGTCGGTGGGCCCGCGCGGTCGGTTCGCCCGCTACAAGAAGGTCTACGACGACGCGATCACCGCACTCATCGCCCGCGGCCGCCGCGACGACCGACTCGACGAGCGCGACGACATCCTGGCGATGATGCTGCAGAGCACCTACGACGACGGATCGGCCATGACGGACGAGGAGATCCGCGACGAGCTCACCGCACTGCTCGTTGCGGGACACGAGACCACGGCGACGACGCTCGCCTGGGCCCTGGAGCGGCTCAGCCGGAACCCCGCGGTGCTGGACGAGCTGGTCGCCGAAGTCGACGCCGGGGGGACCGGCTACAGGCACGCAACGATCCTGGAGGTGCAGCGCAGCCGGCCGGTCATCGACCTCGCCGGACGCAACGTGCAGGCGCCGCACCTCGACCTGGGCCCGTGGCGCATCCCGCGCGGGTACAACGTGATGGTCGCGATCTCGCTGCTGCACGACGACAGCGTGCACTTCACCGACCCCGAGCGCTTCGACCCGACCCGCTTCCTCGACACCACGCCACCGCCGGCGTGGCTGCCCTTCGGCGGCGGGACCCGGCGATGCATCGGCGCGGCGTTCGCGACGATGGAGATGGACGTCGTGCTGCGCACCCTGCTGAGCATGTATGAGATCGTCCCGACCACCGAGCGGGACGAGAAGTGGCACTCCCGCGGCGTCGCGTTCGCACCCCACAGAGGAGGGCGGATCACCGTCCGGCGTCGGTGACCCGGCGGCATCGTCGGTGACCCGGTGGCATCGCTGGCGGCATCGTCGGTCTCCCGGTGGCATCGCCGGCGGCCACCGCATCACGTCGGATTCACGCACGTGACGTGCACCGGGTGCGCGATGATGGGAGCGGCGATCCGACCAGGGATGACCACCAGTGATGACGAGGTGTGGACATGGCCACGAACACTGCATCGACTGCCACAACCCGGGCCGCGGACGGAGATGAAGGCCCCGGCGAGCCCACGCTTGCCGCACTGGCCTTCCAGGACAGTGGGTTCGACGGCCAGTTCCTCCGAGTGCTGGACACCATCCCGACGGGCGGAGCCGACGTCGGGGAGGCGTTCATCACCGCGCGCAGGATCCCCGACGGGGACAGGGACGCCTGGAACGCCGAGTGGAACGCGCTCGGGGAACGGATTCTCGCGGATGCGGAGAAGAGTCTCGCCGCCGGTCACCGGGTGAGCGCGCGTGAGGGGTTCCTCCGCGCGACCACGTACTTCCGTATCTCCGGGGTCTTCATGTACGCCCCTCCGATGGATCCCCGGTTCGTCGCGGCGAACGCGCGTCAGAGGGACGCTTTCCGCAGAGCGGTCGAGTTGATGGACCATCCCTTCCAGCAGGTCACGGTCCCGTACGAGGGGACCGAGCTCGACGGCTACGTCGCGACCCCACCCGGCCCGGGACCGTTCCCCACGCTGATCCTGGTCGGCGGATACGACGGCACAATGGAGGAGACGTACGTCGCCGGCGGTGTCGCGGCGTTGCGGCGCGGTTACGCCGTCCTCATGATGGACGGCCCGGGCCAGGGCGCGGCGCTGGTCGAGCGCGACCTGCACTTCCGACACGACTGGGAGGCGGTCGTCACCGCTCAGGTCGACTGGCTGGTCGCCCGTCCGGAGGTCGACGCCTCCCGGATTGCAGCGATGGGCCGCAGCTGGGGCGGCCACCTCGCGCCCCGCGCCGCCACAGCCGAGCACCGCCTCGCCGCCGTGATCGCCGACGCCCCGCAATACGCCCCGGGAGCCAGCGCCTCGCTGCTCCTCCCGGAGGAGTACCGCGCCGACCTGGACACGGGGGACGCCGATGAGCTGCTCAACTCGGTGGTCCGCGCCGGGATGGAGCAGTCACCGGGGCTGAACTTCTCCGTGGGGAGAGGGATGCTCACGCACGGATGCGCGACCCCGGTCGACTACCTGCGCGAACTGAGGTCGTTCACGCTGGACGGCCTCGCCGACCGCATCGACTGCCCCGTCCTGCTGACCACCGGCCAGAACGACCCGCGCATCGTCGACGCGCAGAGTCTCTTCGACGCCCTCACAGCGCCCAAGACGATGATCGAGTTCACCAACGCGGAAGGAGCCGGTGAACACGACGAAGCGGGGGCGGCAGCGCTGTTCAGCCAGCGCGCGTTCGACTGGCTCGACACGGTGCTCGGCCGGTAGGGCCGCCGGTCGAAATCACCGATCCCGTACCTCGAAGTGGCGATCGCCGCAGCAAACAGGGTTGCCGGCTACGCCCCTGCGTCTGAGACGGGGTTCCTCGCCTCGCCTCGCCTCTGGTGCAGGGCGCGGTCTGTAGTCCGAGAGTTGGCAACGCCTGATCGGTCTACCCAACGTGATCTCACACGGCTCACTTGCATCCTTCGTTCTGGGGCCTTCAGTTCCCACGGGCGGCCGGTAACCTGTAGCTATGACGAGCACCGCCCCGACTCCCGAATCGCTCGCAATGCGCGAGCTGATCGAGGCGCGTGATGACGAGTTCCGTGCGCTCCTGGCGAAGTACGCGGCTACTAGACCAAGGCTGTTCGGTTCGGTCGCGCGTGGCACCGCGCAGGCGGGAAGCGACATCGACATCCTGGTGGAAATGGACCCGTCTGACGGCAATCTCTTGATGCGCGCCTCCGGTCTGTTAGAGGAAGTCCGTGCGCTATTCGGCCGCGACGATATCGACGTCTTCCCGTCGCAACTACTTAAGCGAGCGATCTCAGAGTCGGCGCTCCGGGACAGCGTCGCGTTATGAGTCGCGAGTCCGATCAGCGGATCGACGACATCCTGCGGGCCATCAATCGATGCCAGCGGTACGTACGCAGACTGGACAACCATGACATCGACCTCGTCCTCATGGCCGAGGATGCAATCGAACGGAACTTGCAGATCATCGGTGAGGCTGCGAACCATCTCTCGGCCGGGATCACAGATGCACACCCAGAGATCGCCTGGCCGCAGATCCGAGGGTTCCGCAACATCCTCGTTCACCAGTATTTCGGTGTTGAGGCTGACATTGTGCGAGACGTCGTGAAGACACACCTACCGCCTCTTGCCGAAGCGCTGAGTCAACACCAGCGTGGTCCTGAATCGAACTCCACGGTGTGACGGAACGCCTCTCGCGGGGTGCTGCCCGCACCGACCGCCCAGACAGTTGTGTCCGGCCGCCCTCCTAGACTGGCTGCACGACCCCTGCCGACCGCTGACCCGAGGAGACCGTGTGGACTACGCGGCGATCGACGCGCTGCGCGAACGACATCCCGCGTGGCGGATGCTCCGCGCCACCCACGCGCCGCTGCTGCTGTCGTTTCTCGGCCGGTTCTTCGTGGAGGAGGGACACGGTGCCAGCCCGGAGGGGGAGATCATCGACGCCCTCGACGACGAGCTCTACAAGCTCAATGCGGAGAATCCCGAGAACCCGCGGTTCAAGCGGGACGCAGCCGACTATCTGGCCGAATGGGCGTCCACCGACTCAGGATTTCTCCGTCGCTTCTATCCGCTCGGTACCGATGAGATCCACTACGACGCGACACCCGCGTTGGAAAAGGCCTACTCGTGGGTCCAGAGCCTGCACGCGCGGCCCTTCGTCGGCACCGAGTCGCGACTGCAGACCGCGATCGAACTACTCCGCCAGATCGCCCAGGGCACCGAGGTCGACCCCGCGATACGGCTCGCCGAGTTGCAGCGGCGCAAGCAGGAGATCCAGCGGGAGATCGAGCAGATCGAGGCCGACCCGGAAGCCGGACTACTCGACATGACCGCCGTGCGCGACCGCTACCAGCAGTTCTCCTCCACCGCTCGCGAGCTCCTCGCCGACTTCCGCGAGGTCGAGGAGAACTTCCGCGCACTGGACCGCTCGGCTCGCGAACGCATAGCCACATGGGAGGGCAGCAAGGGGGACCTGCTGGAGGAGCTGGTCAGCGGGCGCAGTCGCATCGACTCCTCCGATCAGGGGCGCAGTTTTCAGGCGTTCTACGACATGCTCCTGTCCTCATCCGGCCAGGAGGAACTCTCCGCCCTGCTCGAGCGGCTCACCGCGATCGACGAACTGAAGGCGGACCGCAGCATCCGCACCGTCCACCACGGGTGGGCCGAGGCCGCCGAGCGCACCCAGCTGACCGTCCGTCAGATCTCCGAGCAGCTCCGCCGGTTCACCGACGACCAGATCTGGCTGGAGAACCGCCGCGTCCTCGACCTGGTCCGCGAGATCGAGGGGACCGCGTTGGCGCTGCGACAAGGCACACCCCCGGACTTCGGTCTCGAGTTGGAGCAGGCCGGCGTGGAGGTGTCGCTGCCCACCGAACGACCGCTGCACAGTGTGCGGCCCGCGTCCGAGGTGGACAGTCTCCTGCCACCGTCCGAGCAGGAGCATGTCGACACCTCCGTGTTGGCCGAGCAGGTGATCGTGGACCCCGCCCGCCTCGCCGCCAGGTTGCGCAACCTCGTCCCCGAACGCGGTACGGCATTGCTCGAGGACGTCGTCACCATGTACCCCGTCGAGCACGGCGCCGCGGAACTCGTGGGCTACCTCGCCCTGGACACCGACGACATCGAGGTGACCACCGACCAGCAGGAGGAGACGGTGATCGAGTACGAGGAGGCCGGCCGGTCGATGCGGGCCCGGATGCCGCGCGTCGTGGTGAGGCGCCGGTGAGCCCGGAGGAGAGGGCGGTCGCGACCAGCGCCATCCGCCTCATGCAGGGCGTCGTCTATCAGGAGTCGGACGCGTGGGAGGACCTCCTCCGCCACCGTGGCGCCGTCCGCGACCACTTCGCCGTGATCGGGCTCGACGTGGTGATCGACGACGACGAGGGCTACGCCTACCTGCGCACCAGCGAGCCGGAGGACGGTGACGAACCGCTCCCGCGGGTGATCAGACGCCGCGCGCTCACCTACGCCGACAGTCTCCTGTTGGTGCTGCTGCGCAAGCGGATGGTGGAGTTCGAGTCCGCCGGCGACCAGGGCCAGCTGGTGCTCACCCAGGACGAGATCATCGAGATGATCCAGCTCTTCCTCGCCCGCAGCACCGACGAGGCCCGAGTGCTCAAGCAGGTCGACACGTCCATCAACCGCCTGGTGTCCATGGGATTCCTGCGCCAGCTCAAGGGCCGGCGGGACACCTGGGAGGTGCGCCGGATCCTCAAGGCCTACGTGGACGGTCAGACCCTGTCCGACTTCTCCGCCAAGCTTGCCGAGTACGCCGACGGGGGTGCCGACGATGAGTGAGGGCCTGTTCTCCTCCGTCGACCTCGCGCCGCAGGGGCGTCCCGGTTTCCGGCTGGTCCGGCTCGAAGTGCTCAACTGGGGGACCTTCGACAAGCGCGTCTGGCAACTGGAATCGGATGGGGAGACCCTGCTGCTCACCGGCGACATCGGCAGCGGCAAATCCACTCTGGTCGACGCGGTGAGCACCCTCATGCTCCCCTCGCACCGGATCGACTACAACAAGGCGGCCGGCGCCGCACGCAAGGAACGCACTCTGCGCTCCTACGTGGAAGGCCACCACAGGACCGAGCGCAACGAGTCCACCGGCAGTGTCCGACCGGTGGGGCTGCGGGACCGACGGTCGTATTCGGTGATCCTCGGCGTCTTTGCCAACCAGGGATACGACGACGAGGTGACCCTCGCCCAGGTCTTCCAGCAACAGGACGCCACAGGACAACCCTGGCGACGCTTCGTGACCGCGGACCGGGCGATGTCGATCGAGTCCGACTTCACCGACTTCGGATCCGACCTGGGCGACCTGCTCAAGCGGCTCCGCCGAGACGGTGCCACGGTGGAGAAGGACTTCCCGCCCTACGGTCGTGCCATGCGGCGCCTGCTGGGCATCCGGTCCGAACAGGCCATGGAACTGTTCCACCAGACCGTCTCGATGAAGGCCGTGGGCGATCTCAACGAGTTCGTCCGCACGCACATGCTCGAACCCGCGGACGCCTCCGAGCGGATCGAGGGGATCATCCGGCACTTCGAGGACCTCACCCGGTCCTACGATGCCGTCCAACGGGCCCGAGCCCAACTCGAGGCACTGGAACCACTGGTCGCCTCGATCAGCCGGTACGAGAGCGCGGTCGAGCGCCTGGACCGTCTCCACGAGGAACGTGTGGCGATCCGCCCCTACTTCGCCGAACTGCGGATCGAGCTGCGCCAGGCGGAGATCGAGCGGGTCCGCGCCGAGGTCACCACCATCGCCGCCCAGTTGGAGCAGGTGCGCTCCGAGTCGCAGGCCCTCGGGGCGGAGCGGGACCAGCTCCTCGCGGCCCGGGCCGAGGCGGGCGGTAGCCGCATCGG
>NZ_JAALEE010000073.1:0-10683 GCF_014145265.1 Dietzia sp. CW19
TACGCCGATTGGGAGACACACCCTAGAACGCCGGTGTGTCGCGCCACGCTTAACCGCATGGTGACCCCAGGTGCGCGGACACTACACCGGGCAACTCGATCGTCCCCTGGTCTGCAGTCAGAGCTGATTGGCCCGGATGAGGTTCCCCGAAGGATCGCGTAAGGCGCAGTCGCGCACCCCGTAGTCCTGTTCTGTGGGTTCCTGGACGATGTCGGCGCCGGCGGCGTCCAGGCGTTCGAACAGCCCGTCCAGGTCGTCGGTCCCCAGAGTGACCGCGCCGTAGACGCCCTCGGCGATGATCTCCCGGTTAGCGTCGGAGACAGTCGACGATCGGTCACCGGGAGGAACTGATGACGAAGAGAGATGACGCGGCGGGGGAGTTCTCCGCCCAGGAACGTGCGGCGATGAAGGAGCGCGCCGCAGAGCTGAAGGCGGAGGCCAAGCGCGCGAAGGGCGCGGAGAAGGCCGCTGCGGACGAGGCGGCACTTCTGGCCAGGATCGAGGAGATGCCCGACGGCGACCGGCAGATGGCCGAGCGACTGCACCAGATGGTCGCCACCATCGCGCCGGACCTGTCACCGAAGCTGTACTACGGGCAACCCGGGTACGCCAGGGCCGGGAAGGTGGTGGTCTTCTTCCGCAGCGGGCAGATGGACAAGGAGAGGTACTCCACTTTCGGTGTGAGTGCTCAGGCCGCCCTCGACGACGAGAGCGGGCTCTGGCCGACCGCGTACGCACTGATCGACCCGACAGAGAAGGCGTGGGAGCAGCTCGGCGAGATAGTGCGCCGGGCGGCGGGGGATAACTCGGCATAGCCGCTCGGCGACACCACTTCTCGTTCATTGCCGGGGCCCGGACCAGCTGGAGGCCAGATGGCCCGGGACCCGGAAGGGTGGGGGTCAGGCCAGCGCGGCTCTGACAGCCTCGGCGAGCGTCGTCGTGGGACGGCCGATGAGCGCGCTCAAGGAGCGGGAGCCGTCGTGGAGTTCACCGGCGGCGACGGCCCGGTCGATGTCGGCGAGTGTCTCGACGACGGGGGCCGGCAGCCCGGCAGCGACCAGGGCCGCCGCGTACTCGGACTGGGGCAGGTCGGTGTAGGACACGGGCCGGCCCGCCTGCTCGGACAGGGTGGCGGCGTACTCGGCCATCGTGAAGCTCGTGTCGCCGGCCAGCTCGTAGGTCCTGCCGGCGCTGTCGTCGGCGACCAGAGCGGCCGCGGCGGCCTCGGCGTAGTCGGCGCGATTGGCGCCGCTGATCTGGCCCGATCCGGCCGCACCGAGCACACCGTGCGCCAGGTGGGTGGGGATCTGTTCGGTGTAGTTCTCCAGGTACCAGCCGTTGCGCAGCAGGACATGCGGGATCCCCACCTCTGCGAGGGCCTGCTCTGTCTGCAGGTGCTCAGGGGCGAGCCCCAACGAGGTGGAGTCCGCGTGGAGAACGCTGGTGTAGGCGACCAGCTCCACACCGTGACGGGCCGCGGCCTCGATCACGGTGCGATGCTGAGCGGCCCGCCGGCCGATCTCGCTGGACGAGACCAGCAGCAGTCGGTCGACACCGTCCAGCGCGGCGTCCACGGACGGCACGTCGTCGTAGTCGAGGCGGCGGGTCACCACACCACGTGCCGCGACGGCGCCCAGTCGGTCGGTGTCGCGGGCGGTGGCGACGATGTCGCCGGGAGCGACGCCCCGGTCGAGCAACGACTCGACGGCGAGGGCTCCGAGGTGTCCGGCGGCGCCGGTCACGAGGTAGGTCACGATGTATCTCCTGGTTACTGGGTCTGTCGACCGATGGACGTCAACTGTCTGACACGACTACTAACCACCGCTTGCGCCAGACTGTTCCCGATCGCGTGTACCCACCTTGAAGTAAGGTACTGATATGAAAGTTAGTGAGACGTCGCTCCGGCTGGCCGCAGCCTTCGGCGAGGGCGTCTATACCGAGAACTGCCCGACCCGTGAGGCGCTGACCCGGGTGACCAGCAGGTGGGCGCCGTTGCTGCTGGCCGCGCTCTCCGACGGCGAGCCGCTGCGCTGGAACGAGCTGCGCCACCGGGCCTCCGGTATCACGGACAAGATGCTGTCCCAGACCCTCCGCACCCTCGAGGCAGACGGATACGTCCACCGGGATGCCAGGCCGGTCGTGCCGCCCCACGTCGAGTACTCGCTCACTCCGGACGGCGTCGAGCTCACCGAGCGACTCGTCGACCTGATGATCTTCGTCTCGAACAGAGCACTCGGTTCGGCGCCCGCCGCCACTCGCCCCGCTGATTAGCGTGGAGCCATGTTCACTGGCTTGAGCGCGTTCCCGGTTACTCCTCTCAGCGATAGTGGTGTGGACTCCGGCAGGCTGTCCCGAATCGTCGAGCGGCTGGTGGGGGCGGGCGTCGATTCGATCGGGGCGCTCGGGTCCACCGGGTCGTACCCGTATCTCTCCACGGCAGAACGGGCGCAGGCGGCGCGGGCGGTGGTGTCGGCCGCGGGCGACGTGCCGGTGATCATCGGAGTCGGGGCACTGACGTTGTCCGGCGTGCTGCGCAACGTCGATGCTGCGCAGGCGGCAGGCGCGTCCGGCCTGTTGGTCTCGGTGATGACCTATCAACCGCTGACGGACGAGGAAGTGGTCGGATTCTTCGAGGACGTCGCCGCGCGGTCATCGGTGCCGATCTGCGTGTACGACAACCCCGGCACGACGCACGTCACGTTCACCGATTCGATGCACGAGCGCATCGCCGCGCTCCCGCAGGTGCGATCGATCAAGCTGCCCGGCGCCCCGGTGCCGGCGTTCACCGATCGGCTGGGCGTCCTCCGGCAGGCAGTGCCCGATGACGTGACGATGGGAGTCAGCGGTGACGCCTTCGCCGGTGACGCGCTGCTCGGTGGCGCTGACGTGTGGTATTCCGTTATCGGCGGCACGCTGCCCGAGTCTGCCGTAGCTCTGACGCGTGCGGCCCAGCGCGGTGACAGGGCGGAAGCGGACGCGATCGCGGCTCCGCTCGCACCGTTGTGGGAACTGTTCGCCCGGTACGGCAGCTACCGGGTGGCCGCCCACCTCGCGGTCCTCCTCGGGATGGCGGACACGGTCCCGGTGCGCCGTCCCGTGCGTCCGCTCGCCGATGCCGCGATAGCCGAACTCCAGGCGTTGCTGCCACGTTTCACCGCGGTCCGGTGACGACGACGATTCCGTCCGACCGATAGCCCAGCCAGTGCAAGGGAGCTACTCGGGCTCCGAGCGCCATGGCGAACATCTTGACAGGTTGAGAGCAAGTGTCTAGTTTTCCCGGGGTGAGTGGCGCCCGTCACTTCCGATGAGAACTCGAGGGACCAATGCACGTACTCTCACGCCGGGGCTTCCTGGGCTCGGTGGCCGCGGCCGGCATTGCGGCGGCGACCGTGCACTCCGCGGCGGCCCGGGCCGACGGCATCACGGACGTCGCGCCTGCCACCGGACGGATTCCCCACGAGGTCGAGGAGCACCGCGTCCTGGTGGTGGGCAGCGGGTTCGGCGGCGGCGTCTCAGCCCTGCGACTGGCCCAGGCGGGAGTGCCCGTCGTGGTCCTCGAACGCGGACGGCGCTGGCCGGCCGGTCCGAACTCCGACACCTTCCCCAGTGCGACCTCGCCCGATGAGCGCGCGGTGTGGTTCGGCGGCGCCGCGGAGGTGTTCGGTCGCCCGGTCGACCTGCCCCGCTACACCGGCCTGCTCGAGGCCTCGGTGGGCGAGAACATGACGGCGGTCCTGCCCACCGGGGTGGGCGGCGGATCACTGATCTACCAGGGCATGTCACTTCAGCCCACCGAGGAGCTCTTCTCCGACTGGTTCCCGGGCGCCATCAACTGGTCCGAGATGGACCGGGAGTACTTCCCCCGCGTTGCCCGGATGCTCCGGCTCGCCGAGGCGCCCGACGCGCTCATCGACTCGCCCCAGTACGCGGCCTCACGGCATTTCGCCCAGCGAGCCCGGGACTCCGGCCTGCCGGTCAGCAAGATCCCCATGCCGATCGACTGGGACTATGCCCTGGCCGAACTGCGGGGTGAGATGAGGCCGTCGTTCACCAACGGGGACAGCTCCCTGGGCGTCAACAACGGGGGTAAGAACTCGGTCGATGTCACCTACCTCGCTCAGGCGGAGGCGACCGGACTGGTCGACGTGCGGCCGCTGCACGATGTCCGCGCGATGCGCCGCGCACCGGACGGCTCCTGGGAACTCGACGTACATGTGCTCGACGTCGCCGGACACGTTCTCAAGACGCTCACCCTGCGTGCACCGGCGCTGATCCTCGCCGCCGGGTCCGTCAACACCACCACCCTCCTCGGCCGGGCCGAGGCGAACGGTGCGGTGACCGACCTGCCCGACGCGATCGGCGAAGGGTGGGGCACCAACGCCGATCGGATCTACATCTGGACCGATCCGGCCGCCGGGTTCCCTGCCGTGCAGGGAGGTCCCGTGGTCTACGGCAGCCTCAACTGGCAGGACCCGGCCTCGGCTCACACCGTCATCCAGGCCTCGCTGCCCTCCGTCGGGGTGCCGATCCACAGCACGGTGCTGGTGGGGTACGGCGTGAGCGCCGACCGGGGCCGGATCGTGTACGACCCCGTCCAGGACCGCGGTGTCATCCAGTGGCCCGCCGGAGGAGACGGTCACATCGTCCGCCAGCACATCTCGCGTACCGCGCGGGCGATCGTCGGAGAGTCCGGTCACCTCACCGACACCAATGAGATTCTCAACTCCACCTGGCACCCCCTCGGCGGGGCCGCCATGAACCAGGTCTGCGACCTGGAGGGACGCGTGATGGGCCAACGGGGCCTGTACGTGATCGACGGTGCCCTCATCCCCGGAACGACGGCCGCCTGCAACCCGTCGCTCACCATCGCCGCCATCGCCGAGCGGGCTCTCGACAGGATCGTCAGACACGACGTCGGCCACCTCTTCTAGATGCGAACCCAGAGAAAGGCCGACATGCGTCGACTCAGAGCCTTCGCCACCGCCACTGCTGCCCTCGTCGTCGTCGGGCTCGGGGTTTCGCCCGTCGCGCACGCCGACCCACTCGGTTCCGCGGACACCCACGCGCACACGTCCGACATGGTCGCCGATCCGTTCTACGAGCCGCCGGCCGACCTGCCGGCGCAGCCCGGCGCGGTGGTCCGTACCCAGCCCGTCACCATCCCGGCCACTCTTCCCGGGGCGGACGGCGCCTGGCCCGCTGCGGCGACGCGGATGATGTTCACCTCCCGCGATGTCCACGGCGCCCCCGCCGCTGTCACTGCAATGGTGATCGAGGAATCAGGGCCGTGGCGAGGGCCCGGCGAACGGCCGACCGTCGTCATCGCCCCGGGCACCACCGGCCAGGGCAACCACTGCGCCATCTCGCTCGCCGCGCCCAGTGGGCTGTGGGCGGGAGTTGATCCCGACCCGTTCCTCTCCGCGAACCAGGAACTCGTCTCGGCCGCGAAATGGCACGCGATGGGAGCGCGCGTGGTGGTGACCGACTACATCGGCCTGGGCACCCCCCGAATCCACAGCTACGTCGACCGGGTCGAAACCGGTCGTGCCGTGCTCGATGCTGCTCGCGCCGCCCGCGCCCTCGCAGGTGCCAGCTCGCCTCTACTTCTGGCGGGCTATTCACAGGGCGGCGGCGCCACCGCCGCGGCCGCTGAACTCCATCCCACTTACGCGCCCGAACTCGACCTGCGCGGCGCCTGGGCGGGGGCGCCGGTGGCCGACCTCCAACAGGTACTACGGCAGATCGACGGAACCCTGATCGGCGGAGTGATCGGATGGTCCGTCAACGGGATGGTCGATCGCTACCCTGAGCTGCGCACACTCGTCGGCGCCGCCCTCTCCGATCACGGTCGCGCCACCTTGGCCTCGCTGGAGACCAAGTGCATCGCAGACGTCATATTCTCGAGTCCCTTTCTGCGGACCTCCGACCTCACCGTTGACGGGCGCAGCCTTGACCAGTGGATCGCCGGCGACCCCTCGGCGCGAGCGGTGCTCGACGACCAGAAGCTCGGCCGGCTGACCCCCACCGCGCCGGTACTCATCACGTCCTCACCGAACGACGACACCGTTCCCTACGGCCAGGCCCGCGCCCTCGCCGACGACTGGTGCGCTGCCGGCGGCGACGTGACGTTCCGCTCCACCCCAGTGCCCGCCCTGGCGCCCGGCTGGACGCTCCCGGACCACTTCGGCCCGCTCATCCACGACACGATGATCCACGACGAGGTGACCCCCTGGCTGATCTCCACTCTTGACGGCGGGGGGAGGTTCGGCTGCAGCGTCGCGTGACGCTGGCAGATAATGGTCGGGTGCGATCCCGGGAGATCATCCTCGAGGCCACCCGAGCCGTGATCGGGGAGTCGGGCTTCACCGCCGTGAACGTCGCCGGAGTGGCCAGGCGTGCGGGAGTGAGTCGTCAGACCGTCCACTCGATCTTCGGGACCCGAGAAGAGCTGGTGTCGCAGGCCGTCTCCGAGAGGCTGACTCTACTGTCCGGGGCCTTTGCCCAGCTGATGGAGTCGACCGAGACGCCACTGGACCTGTTCGTCGAGATGATGATCCAGGCGCGTCACCACGTCCTCGACGATCCGTTGCTCCGCGAACTCACGCTCTCCGGAACGGCCAACCCGATCTTCGACCCGGGAGCAGCTCGCCGCGCACACGACTACGCGGTGGCACTGCTCTCTCCCGCCGTCGCCCGCTTCCCCGAACTCGAGGGCCGGGTCGAGAACCTGGCCGACATCGCCGTGCACGTGGGCTGGTCGGTGCTCTGCCTTGATGACCCTGCCTCCCGTCCCGACGTCGAGCTGCGCGCGTTCATCGCCGGGTGGATGGCACCCGTCCTGAAACCGCTCCACCCGGAGTGATGGCGAGGACCACGCCCGGAGGGTCCGATACACTCCCCGTCATGGCCTGCTTCACCACATTGATTCGGGACCGTCGCTTCTAGCGGCGGATTCCCTCCTGTAGGACGCTTCCGCCGCTCCGCGGTCCAGCCGGGCGGCGATTCTGCATGCCCGGGCGCACTCTCTTCATCCGGAGCGTCTACACATGCCCACCTATCGGGGCGGCCGGCACGAGCACGGCCAGAACTTCCTCACCGACACCACCGTCATCGACGAGATCATCGACATCGTCGACGAGACCTCGGGGCCGATCATCGAGATCGGGCCCGGGAGGGGTGCACTGACCACCCCGTTGCAGTCCCTGGATCGCCCACTGACGGCGGTGGAGATCGATTCCCGGACAGTCGAGCATCTCCAGGGTTCGCTCGCTACAGACGTTGAGCTGGTTCACGCGGACTTCGTGCGGTGGCCGTTGCCGACGACTCCCCATGTGGTGGTGGGCAACCTCCCGTTCCACCTCACCACCTCGATCCTGCGGAAGCTGCTCCATTCCCCGTCCACGACGACGGCCGTCCTGGTGGTCCAGTGGGAGGTCGCGCGTCGACGAGCAGGCGTCGGGGGCGCGACCATGATGACCGCGCAGTGGTGGCCGTGGATCGAGTTCACCCTGCATCGCCGGGTGTCCCGCCGCGCCTTCCGGCCGGAGCCGGCCGTCGACGGAGCACTGCTCGTCCTGTACCGGAGGCCTCGTCCTCTTCTCGCGGACCAGGACCGTGGTGCTTACCGACGGTTCGTGCACGACGTCTTCACCGGCCGCGGACGGGGCATCGCCGCGATCCTGGCCACCGTGGTGCACCCGCGGCGCAGATCTGCTGTCCGCGGGGTCATCGCCCGGGCGGGCGTCGCGCCGGATGCCCTGCCCAGGGATCTCACCGCGCAGGACTGGGTCGCGTTGTACGCGGCACTGGGGCGTCAGGAGTGAGGCGGGTGCCGATCTGCTCCGGACCCCAGCCCCCGACTCGGTGCCCGTCACCGCGGCGCGGGGCGGGGCAGCGTGGTGGGGCGCGGGGCGGTGCGGTGAAGTGCGGTGAGGCGTGGTCCGGCCGGCCCGGTGTGCTCCTTCCGGCCCGCCGACCGGGCACCTCGGGCAAGGATGGCCCTATGACACCTTCTGCAGTGGTGGCGTGGCGATGATCGAGGTGCGCCCGGCTGAGCGATTCGATGACGTGGCTGTTCTCCTGGGGCCGAAGAAGAACCCGGACGCCTCGGTGTGCTGGTGCCTCAGCCACCGACTGGACTCCAAGACCAACACCTCGCTGACGGGTCCCGCCCGGGGCGAGTACGTCCGCGACCTGTGCGGGCGGGACACCGCACCGGGCGTGCTCGCCTACCTCGGGCCGGAACCCGTGGGGTGGGCGGGAGTCGCTCCGCGCCGCGACCTGCCGATCGCGCGATCACGAGTGGTGCCGACAGTCGACGCTCAACCTGTGTGGTCGATCTTCTGCATCCGGGTCCGCCCCGGGTATCGGGGGCAGGGAGTGGCGCGGGAGCTAGTCGAGGGTGCGGTCGGGTTCGCGCGCGACCACGGCGCACCCGCCGTCGAGGCGGTACCCGTGGACAACGGTGCGGAGAAGGTCAACCTGACGATGGCGTTCGTGGGGTTCCGCTCCCTGTTCGAGCAGGCGGGAATCGTCAAGGTCGCCGCCACGACGTCGGTGGCGGGGGGCTTCCCCCGGATCGTCATGCGTCGTCAACTCGACTGACGCCCACAATCGCCACCCAGCTGCGCGGTCATAGGAAAGGGTGCGAGAGCCCGCGGCGCGGCGATAGGCTTCTCGCTACCGCCACCTCGCGAGCAGCGGAGGACGACCATGGGGACGCTGGGCTACACCGCGACCATCTCGCTGGACGGCTATGCCGCCGACGCGAACGGCGACTTCGACTGGACCGCGCCCGGCGGGGACCTGTTCAGGTTTCACGTGGAACGCATGACCTCGGTGTCGCACGAGGTCCTGGGGCGGAACACCTACCAGTTGATGACCTACTGGGAGACTCCTCCCGACGACGAGTCGTGGAGCCCCGACGAGCACGAGTTCGCTCGCCGCTGGAAGGACCTGACGCGCATCGCGGTGTCCTCGACGATGACCGAGGCGGACCTCGTGTCCGACCGGGACCGCCTTCTGCCGCGCCTCGACCTCACCCGTCTTCAGCAGATCGTCGACGACGCCGAGGGTGAGGTCGAGATCTTCGGACCCACCACGGCGAGCGAGGCGATCAGCGCCGGGATGGTCGACCAGTTCAGGTTCTTCATCGTCCCGAGGGTGGTGGGTGGCGGCCTGCGCGCGCTACCTCCGGGTGCCGAGCTCGACCTGGAGCTGGTGGAACACCGTGTCTTCGACAACGGGGCCGTTCTCCTGCACTACAGACGTCGAGAGATCCAGCGGAGCAGCTAGCTCACCGGTGGATCCGGGCGAGCTGCTCGGCGATACCCGCCACCGACTCCCGGTCCATCCCCAGGAACCCGGAGAGCATCCGGCCCACGGGGATCGAGCCCACCAGCTGTTCGATCGAGGCTCCCACGGCGCCGCTCGCCTCACCGGCGTTCGCCGCGAGCGGGCGGAACACCTCGTCGAGGATCAACCGGGCGTCGGGGTCCGCCATCGCCTCGGAGATCGTGGAGTCGAGGTCGATCCGGACCGGGCGCGGATCCCCGTCGATCGGTACGGAGACCTCGATCCGGAGGTCCCGGCTGGAGGCCGCGGCCGCGAAGACGTACTCGCCACCCTCCACCAGCCAGCTCCCGGCGGGCTCGTCCCAGTACGCCAGGTCCCGGCGTTCGATCGCCACCTCGAGCTGTCCGCTCTGTCCGGGATCGAGCTCGATATGGCCGAATCCCACGAGCTCCCGTGGCGCCCGCCTGCGCACCGAGGCCGGCAGCGAGGCGTAGATCTGGACGACCTCGCGGCCCCGGTACGGCCCGGTGTTGTGGACCTCGACCCGTGCCGTCCACCCGTCGTCCCCGGCCACGACCGTCAGGGACCGGTAGTCGAAGGTCGTGTAGGACAGGCCGTGTCCGAAGGGGAACCGCACCTCCCGCCGCCTGTGGTCGTACCCGCGGTAGCCGACGAAGATGCCCTCCCCGTACCGGACGTGCGAGTCCTCGGCGGGGAAGTTGTCCCAACTGGGGGCGTCCTCGATCCGCAGCGGGACGGTCTCGGCGAGCCGTCCGGACGGGGTGGCGTGGCCGTAGAGCACCCGCGCGAGCGCCCGGCCTCCGCCCTGTCCCAGTAGCGCCCCGGACACGATCGCCGTCGCGTGGGGAACCACCGGGGACAGGTCCACCACGGATCCGGCCGACAGGATCACCACGATCCGGTCCTGCACCGCGGCGACCGCCTCGAGGAGCCGGAGCTGGTCTCCCGGCAGATCGATGTGCTGCCGGTCGACGCCCTCGGACTCCTGGTCGTCGGTCAGACCGAGCATGAGGACGGCCACCTCGGCCTCGGACGCGATGGCCACCGCCTCGGCGAGGAGCAGGTCCTCGTCGTCGTCACCATCCCCGACGCCCGTGGCATGGGTGACCCGGGCGTCCCCGGCTATTCGCCTGATCTCCGTCAGTGGCACATCGACCCGCGTGGGGGTGACGTGCGAGCTGCCGCCTCCCTGGAAGCGCGGTTCGCGGGCGAAGGCGCCGATCACCGCGACCCCGGTGGCCGGTGAGAGGGGAAGGAGGCCGCCGTCGTTGGCCAGCAGCACGATCGAGGACTCCGCCGCCTCCCGCGCGAGGTCGTGGGGGGCGGCGTGGTCCACCGGTGCCGCGCGATGCCCTGCGTCGGCGCGCA
>NZ_JAALEE010000563.1:0-11247 GCF_014145265.1 Dietzia sp. CW19
GGGCGGCGCGGGCCCGCCAGCCGCTGAGCCCGATGAACTCGCCCGGGCCGGAGATCGCCACGAGCTCGGGGTCCTCGGTGAACGCCTTGTCGATTCGCTGCACCCAGTCCGGGCCCGGGCGGGAGTCCGCGTCCAGGCGGGCGATCACGTCTCCCGAGGCCGAGTCGTAGCCGGTGGCCGTGGCCGAGGGGATGCCCCGCACGGCCTCGGTGACCACCCGGGCCCCGGCGTCGCGGGCCACCTCGGCACTGTCGTCGGCACAACCGTTGTCCACCACCACGATCTCGTCAGGCGGCCTCGTCTGGGAACGCAGGGCCGCGAGGCACCCGGCGAGCTCGTGGGCGTCGTCGAGGACGGGGACGACCACGGAGATGCGCATGCCCCTCATCCTGCCAGCGAGGCGCCGACCCCATCCAACCGGGCGATTTGTGCACTGTTCCAGCGTGTGTGTAATCTGCTAGAGGCTTTAACCTCGAGCTGCGGAGTGATTCGCGACCCGGGGTGGCTGGCCCCCTTAGCTCAGTCGGTAGAGCGTTTCCATGGTAAGGAAAAGGTCGACGGTTCGATTCCGTCAGGGGGCTCGCACGGCACACCGGGCACGGCGATATAGCTCAGATGGTTAGAGCGCACGACTCATAATCGTGAGGTCCCGGGTTCGATCCCCGGTATCGCTACAAGAGAATACGACACGAACCGGCACCTCGTAGGGGGCGCCGGTTTCGTCGTTCCACGGCGCGGTGCCCTAGTTTGAAGGTGATCACTCTGAGGGATCGGCATACCCGATCCCTGTCGCCTCTCGCGAGGCGCTGTTCCGGTTTAGGCGGGCGAGTGTGAGTTGTCCCGATCTCGGTCGGGTGTGCATGGGGCCGAATGGTGCGACACCGTTCGGCCCCATGGCTAACCGCTACCGAGACCAAGTGTCAGTCAGTCACTAATGTTTAAGTGGGAGAGTAAGAGAGGGTTGCAACTATCATGTTGACCCCGTACAGTGACTTGCATCACCTAACAAGTACACGAGGGGTCTGACATGACTGCGAAGATCCGCCCACCGGACGGACCGTGGTCGCTCGCGTGGGCGAAGTCGCCCGACGATGACGGTGACTGGCTTCCGCTGTGGCGTCACATGGCTGACTCCGCCGAAGTGGCGAACCGTCTATGGATGGAATGGATGCCGCCCGCCTCTCGAGAAGTCGTGGCGGCCGAGACGGGAAGCCAGATTCTGGCGGGTTCGCTTGCGGTCTTCCTCGCAGCCGCTCACGATGTCGGCAAGATCAGCGAGGAGTTCGCGAGCCAGAACGTCGAGTTGCGCGAGCGAATGTCCCGCGTGGGGTTCGCGATACCAAACGCTGCGGTCAGCTCGGGACAACGCAGGGAGAGGCCGCACGGATCGGTGAGCGCTAGAAGCCTCTGGGAGTGGCTGTTCGAAGCCATCGGGGGCCGCGGCAAGGCCTCGACGATTTCGGCGGTGCTGGCCGGTCATCACGGGACGTTCCCTCCAGGGCCGCCCCAGGAGTTGCCGGAGTCGGACGCGATCTGGGCCGAATCCCGCCGATCGGCGATCGACTTCGCTGTGGGGCTCTCCGAGATCACTGAGGCAGAGCTCGTGCAGGTGGCCACTGTGGGACTCTCCCAGGCGGCGCAGGTCGTCCTCGCAGGTTTTGTCGTGGTGTGCGATTGGATTGCGTCCAACACGGAGTTGTTCCCGTACGGGACTGATGGGGAAGATGGCGACCGCGCGGCCAGGGGGTTGGCTGCGCTCGCTCTGCCGAGGCCTTGGTCGCCCAGCCCTCCACTCGATGATGCCGCGCTTTTCGCCGACCGTTTCGAGCTGCCGAAAGGTGCGTCTCCGAGGCCGGTGCAACTCGCCGCCGTTGAACAGGCGCGACTCATGATCGAACCCGAGCTCATGCTCATCGAAGCACCGACAGGAGAGGGTAAGACAGAGGCGGCCTTCGCCGCAGCCGAGGTCATCGCGGCCAAATTCGGATGTGGTGGGTTGACGGTGGCGCTCCCCACGTGTGCGACGAGCGACGCGATGTTCAGCCGAACACTGTCATGGCTCGATCGCAGTGTTCCCGCCGGAACAGTCGCCTCCGCACTGCTGACCCACAGTCGTGCGCGATTCAACGACGAGTTCACGGGCCTGTCCGCGGTTGTCCCGGATAGGGGGCTGGCGGGTATCCACGACGATTCCCCCTCGGGTGCCGGATCGCTGACCGCGCACTGGTGGCTCCGGGCCAGGAAGAAGTCGGCGCTCGCCGACTTCACCGTCGGGACCATCGACCAGGTGCTTCTCCTTGCGCTGCAGTCTCGTCATCTCATGCTGCGGCACCTCGGGATCGTCGGAAAGGTCGTGGTCCTCGACGAGGTACACGCGGCGGACAGCTACATGTCCCACTTCCTCGACCGGGCCTTGGAGTGGCTCGGTGCTGAACGGGTTCCGGTCGTCGCCTTGACCGCGACCCTCACGCCGGAGCGCCGATGCGCGATGCTCGCGGCATATCGGAGGGGGCGATCAGCGGCAGTGGGGGAGCAGATCGTGGCGGGCAGCCGACCGGGACCCGACTTCGAGGCGACAGCTGCTGCCACCGCGTTCCCCCTGATCGTCCGGGTGGGGTCGGGACTACCGACTCTGACGGAGCCAGCGGCCAGCGGCCGGGAGACCGCCTATCGTATGGAGTTCGTCGGCGACGACGACGCTGAGCTTGTCCAGTCGGTGTCAGACGCGGTGAACAGCGGAGTCTGCGTCGTCGTCGTGCGGAACACGGTGGCCCGGGCGCAGGAGGTTTACACCGCCCTTCTCAACGAGCTGGGATCCAGTCGGACGATGTTGATGCACTCACGGTTCATCCTGGCAGACAGGCTCCACCGTGAAGGTCAGGTCAAGGAGTTGCTGGGCCCACCGGCGATCGGACGCAGACGACCCCCCGGCATGGTGATCGTGTCGACTCAGGTCATCGAGAGTTCGCTCGATATCGATGCGGACCTCATGTACTCCGACCTTGCTCCAATCGATCTGATCCTCCAACGAGCCGGCCGCTTGCACAGGCACGACCGACCGGCCGGCACCAGGCCGGGGATCGCGGCGACACCGAGGTTCCTCATCAGCGGCGTCGAGCTCTCGTCCGATGGATCGAGCCCGACCGTAGACAAGGGGTCATCCTATGTATACGGCGGTGCATCTCTATTGCGCACGACGGCAGTGCTCCGTGATCACCTCGAACGCACCGAAGGAATAGTGGAGTCGCCTCGCGACGTCGCAGACCTCGTCCGTGCCGCCTACTCACCAGACGCTGTCCCGCCAGCTGGGTGGGAGGACGACTGGCGCTCAGCCGAGAAACGGCAGCAGGAATCCGATGCGGAGAGAGAGCGTCGCAGCGGGGCGTTTCTTCTCCGCTCACCGGGTCCTGGGCCCGCCTACGGGTGGAACTCGGGATCATCTGACGAGCCCAGGGAAGAGGTGCTCGGACACGCCCAGGTCCGAGACGCTGAGAATTCTCTCGATGTAGTCGTCGTGCGTGAGGTCGACGGCCGCGTTCGGTCCCTGCCGTGGCTGGAGCGACGAGGTGACGAACTGGTCGACTCCGATCTAGGTGTCGACGACGAACTGGCGCGAGCCGTGGCGATGTGCACCGTCTCACTTCCCGCCTGGACTTTTCGTGGCAAACGGGAAGCCTGGCTCATCGAGGAGCTGGAGACGCGTGGGATCCCGGGGTGGCAGAAGTCGCCATGGCTCAAAGGGATGCTGCCGTTGCCGCTGAACGAGGACCTGTGGGTCCGGATCGGAGACCTGCACATGGAGTACGACCGTTCGACCGGACTGACCGTCCGGGTCAAGGGGGACGCATGACCGACACATTCAACCTCGTAGACAAGCCCTGGATCCGTATCCGCGACGTCGAGGGGGAGGTCCGGGAAGTCAGCCTGTCGGAGGCGCTCACCGAGTCGCACAGGATCGAAAGGCTCGCGGGCGAGCTGCCCACGCAGGACTTCGCCGTGCTGCGGGTACTGCTCGCCGTGCTGTACCGCGCGGTGGCGCCGGAGCCGACCGGCGATCCGGAAGGCGTGTGGGAGGAACTGTGGAATCAAGACAGGCTTCCCGCAGCAGGGCTCACCGCATACCTGGACGCGTGGAAGCCTCGGTTTGACCTCCTCGACTCGCAGAGACCGTTCATGCAGGTGCCTGACCTTCACACCTCCAAAGGGGAGTGGCGCAGCCTCGAACTGCTCGTCCCTGATTGCCCCGGTCCCGGGGCGATGTTTCGCCGACGAGATCCGTCGATCTCTCTGGGCCTGGGGGAGGCTTCACGGTGGCTCCTGCACTGTCAGGCTTATGACCCGTCGGGAATCAAGTCAGGCGCAGTAGGCGATCAACGGGTGAAGGGAGGGAAGGGCTACCCGACGCCCGTCGGATGGGCGGGCTGGATGGGCGGGCAGTACATCGAGGGGACGAACCTCCGCGAGACTCTGTTGCTCAACCTGGTGCTAGATCGCAGGTACGACCGTAGGGACATTCCTCTATGGGAGGAAGAGCAGCACCTGACCCAGGACGTGAGATCGCCTGAGATGTGTGGACCATTCGGTCAGCTCGGACTCCTGACGTGGCCTGAACGACGGGTGCGCCTCCACGTTGAGGAGGGGGAGGTCGCCGAAGTGCTCATCTGCAACGGCGATCCCATCCCGTACACCCTCCAGAGCGAGCACGAACTGATGACGCCCTGGCGTTTCAGCGAACCGCAGACCGCCAAGGCGAAGTCGATCATCTACATGCCGAGATCCCTGACCAGGGGGCGCGCGCTGTGGCGCGGTCTGGAGACACTGCTCCCAGATCCGTCCGGAGCAAAGGTCAAGACCAAGTACGGGGATGCGGAGTCCGCCCGCCCCTCCGGAGTGGTGAATTGGGTCGGCAAGCTCGTGAGCGAGAAAGTGCTCCCTCCTGGATTCCAGGTGAGGATCGTCGCGACAGGGGTCGAGTACGGCCCTCAGATGGCGGTGATCTCCACCGTCCTCGCTGATCGGCTCGCCTTCGCCGGCGTGCTCGCAGACGTCTCCTCCGGTGCACATCGCGCGGCGGCCACGACCGCGGTCGGTGAGACCGACGCCGCGATCCGGGCGCTCGGGAGCCTCGCCGACAATCTGGTCGTCGCGGCGGGTGGTGACGCGGGGCCCGCCCGCGAGGGTGCCGTGTCCGGCGCTTACGAGGAACTCGATCGTGCATTCCGACGCTGGCTGCGCGACCTCGGTCCGGAGACATCGCCCGACGCAAGTCTTCAGAGCTGGCGTGAGGGGTGTCGCCGGACGCTCGCGGCCAGGGGGGAGGAGCTGGTGCGGAACGCCCCGCCGGCAGCGTGGCGCGGCCGCGAGCACTCCGGGCATGTGGTTTCCGTGGGGCAGGCGGACCTGTGGTTCCATCGGTCACTCGCCAAGGCACTGCCCTTCCTGCCTCGTGACGACCTCCCGGCAACCAACTACGCCGACGACAGCACCACCGAGAGGACTGAACAATGATCACCACCGAGCCCGCACAGGCAGGCACGCGCCGCGAGACGCTGGAAAGCTACGTGCGAAGTAGGGCGGTCGGACTTCATAAGCGTCTCTCTGCCGGCGACAGCTCCGCCCGGGCGTCCCTCGCTCGGATGCGACGCGCGGTCGGCGCCGATATCGCTGTTCAACCCGAGGCGTGGGGAGAGGTCTACGCGGGATTTCCCGAAGAACTGGTGGGAGAGGGCGACGACGTCGGCCCCTACGAATACGCCGCGCACATCGCTCTGACCCTGTTCGCGCTCCATCAGCAGTCGCAGGCGCAACCGATGCACGTCGGCGGTCCGTCCGCGAGGTTGGGATCCGCGGTGCGAAAGCTGGCCACCCCGAACGACGCGCAAGAACACGAGCAGGCGACGCTTCGCCGGTTTCAGGCGTTGGTCACGGCAGACGAACTCCCTGAGATCGTGCATCACCTGAGGGGAATCGTCCTCCTCCTCAAAGCCAAGTCGATCCCGCTGGACTACGGACGACTCGCGTCGGACGTTGCGTCGCTTCACTCGCCTGAAGGAGCGATCAGGGTGAAGCTTCGGTGGGCGCGCGATCTGTACACCGCGCCGAGGTCTCGCCCGAACGCCCACCAGCCCCCGTCCAAGAACTGAGTCCTCAGCCCTCTCACTACAGGAGTAGCAATGACTACCTATATCGACGTACATATCATCCAAACGGTTCCGCCTTCCAACATCAATCGAGATGACACGGGCTCGCCCAAGTCCGCGGTGTACGGCGGGGTTCGCAGGTCTCGAGTATCGAGTCAAGCGTGGAAGCGGGCCACGCGCGCCGAGTTCTCTTCGCACCTCGACACCGCGGAGCTCGGGGTGAGGACCAAGCGGGTCGTCGAGCAAATGATCGGGGAGATCGTCGCACGGCGCCCCGATCTGGAGGAGTCCGCCGAGGATCTCGCCGCGAAAGTGCTCAAGGTCGTGGATATCAATTTGGCCAAGGAGAAGAAGGAATCCTCCGAGAAGCGGGAGGTACCGCAGACCGAGTACCTGATCTTCCTCTCGCGTGCCCAAATTTCGGCCCTCGCGGAACTCGCCATCGACTCCGTCGACAGCACTCCGGACAAGAAGTCGGTCAAGAAGGCGTTCCATGACGACACCTCTATCGACGTAGCCTTGTTCGGCCGCATGATCGCCAATGCGCCCGACCTCAACGTCGACGCCTGCTGTCAGGTGGCTCACGCGATCTCGGTGCACCCCGCCTCCAACGAGTTCGACTACTTCACCGCGGTAGACGACAAGTCGCCGGAGGACAATGCAGGCGCGGGAATGATCGGCACTGTCGAGTTCGTGTCATCGACGATGTACCGGTACGCAACGGTGAACGCCGACGCGCTCGCCGCCTCACTCGGGTCGATCGAGGCCGCTGCCAAGGCGGCCGAAGCTTTCGTACGGGCCTTCGCTGTGTCCATGCCCACCGGCAAGAGCAATACCTTCGCGAACAGGACCCGGGCCGACCTCGTCCTGGTCCAAGTCCGAGACGATCAGCCGGTCAACCTTGTCGGAGCCTTCGAATCCGCCATCGCGTCGACCACCGGTCGCACGGAGCAGGCGGTCTTGCGATTGGCCGAACACGCGGCCGACCAGGATGCCGCTTACGGGACCCTCCCCGTCGCCGGTGCGTTCCTCGCTGCAGGTGCCGCGGCGACCGAGACGGCGCTCGAGAAGCTCGGGGAGATCGGTCAGCGGGCCGACCTCAACGGTGTCGTCCGCCTGGTGGGCGAGCAGGTTCGCGAAAGGGTGGAAGAGAAGTGACCTCGCTTCTCCTCAGACTCGCCGGCCCGCTTCAGGCATGGGGCGACTCGAGTCGGTTCAACGACCGCACGACTAGGAGGGAACCGACCAAGAGCGGGGTCGTGGGCTTGCTCGCCGCTGCGTCTGGCCGGAGGCGCACCGATCCGATCGAGGACCTCGCTAGTCTGCGGTTCGGTGTCCGGAGCGATCAGCAGGGCCGGCTCGTTCGCGACTTCCAGACGAGCATCGACTGGCGCACCGGGAAGTCCAAGCCACTCACCTCTCGTCACTACTTGAGTGACGCATGTTTCGTGGTCGCGGTCGAAGGGGAGGACGAGCTCCTCGAAGGTCTGCGGGAGGCGCTCCGTCGACCGGTCTTCCCCGTTTATCTGGGGCGTCGATCATGCCCACCGGCCGGACGCGTGGTTCTCGGGATGCGGGACCCCGGAGTCGAACAGGCGTTGAGCGACGAGCCGTGGCAAGCCTCGGATTGGTATCGGAAGACGTGTTCGTCGCCCGCTCACCTCCCGGTGACCCTCGACGCCACGCAAGGATCGGTCCAGGACGAGTTAATCTCCGATCATCCTGTGAGCTTCGACCCCCGAGACCGTAGGCACGGAGTGCGAGCGGTCGTCCACACAGAGGTCATCGTCGACAATCCACTCGGGCGTCCGGGAGTCGGCCATGACCCCATGAGCATGTTGTGAGGCCAACTATGTACTTGTCGCGAATGCACCTGAATCCGCGTCGGCGGGGCACCCGACTCCTGGTCGGCAATCCGCAGACCGTGCACGCCGCTGTGATGTCGTCCTTCCCCCCGACCGCACACGGAGAAGGCCGTGTTCTCTGGCGTATGGATCGCGACGGTGACCACTTGGCGCTGTACATCCTCAGCCCGACCGCTCCGTCGTTCGAGCACATCCAGGAGCAAGCCGGCTGGTCCAATCAGGAATCGTGGGACGTGCGTCCGTATGGCCGTGTGCTCGATCGGATCACATTGGGTCAAGAATACTCGTTCCGGTTGGTCGCCAATCCGAGCCGAATCGTCACGGGGGAGGACGGGAAGAAGCGTCGGTTCGCCCATGTGACCGTCGATCAACAATTGGGTTGGCTCACTGATCGTGCGTCCTCACTCGGTGTGGAGTTCATCGACGCCGGTGGAGTCTTCGACGATGGGAAGAGGGTTCCCGCCGTCGCGGTGACGTCGCGTGAGATCTCGCGTTTCCAACGCAAGGGAGCCACGGTGACAGTATCGAGGTCCCAATTCGATGGGGCGATCCGAGTCACTGATGTCGACGCACTCCGCAGCACTTTGACCAACGGCGTCGGCAAGGCCAAGGCATATGGGTGCGGGCTTCTCACACTGGCGCCACTCGGCCGGAGGTGAATCGTGAAGACACCCGGAATCCGTCCCTCCAAGTCCCGGGAATTGACCCGGGTGGAGGACAGAGTCACCTTCCTCTACTTGGAACACTGCACTATCGGGCGAGACGCGAATGCGCTCACCGCCACCGATGAACTCGGGGTCATCCATATCCCGAGCGCCTCGCTCGGGGTGCTGATGCTGGGCCCGGGTACGCGGGTCACCCACCAAGCAATGTGCGTTCTCGCCGATAGTGGATCGTCGGTCGTGTGGACGGGTGAGAACGGGGTGCGTTACTACGCCCACGGCAGACCATTGGGACGGTCGACGAAGCTGCTCGAAGCTCAGGCGCGATTAGTCAGCAACAATCGGTCCCGTCTCGCTGTTGCGCGGGAGATGTACGCGATGCGCTTTCCAGGTGAGGACGTATCGCGTCTGACCATGCAGCAGTTGCGCGGCCGGGAGGGTGCGCGCGTGCGGAAGTCGTATAGGGATTGGTCGGTCACGACCGGCGTGGAGTGGTCGCGGAGAGAGTTCACCGTGGACGACTTCGACTCGTCGGATCCGATCAACCAGGCCCTCTCTGCCGCGCACTCGTGTTTGTACGGCGTAGTCCATGCGGTGATTGTGGCTATCGGATGCTCGCCGGGGCTGGGGTTCGTCCACACCGGTCACGACAGGTCGTTCATCTACGATATTGCTGATTTGTACAAATCGGCCATCACCGTGCCCATTGCATTCCAGTCGGTTGCACAGATGGATCAAGATGACCCTGAAGCGCTTGCGGGGCTCGCCTCCACCGTCAGGAGGCAGGTTCGCGACGCGATGCGTGGACACCGGATCCTCAGTAGATGCGTGGCTGATCTACGTTTTCTGTTGCTACCGGAAACGGAAGATGAGGGTGAGGACGGGCTCGCGACGGTGATTGAACTCTGGGATGAGCAACTCGGGCGGGTGTCTGGCGGTACGAACTACAGCGAGGACGTGCCATGGTGACGATTGTCCTCACAGCTTGCCCAGCCGGGCTACGGGGTCACTTGACTCGATGGTTGATCGAAGTGAGTCCAGGAGTGTTCGTGGGCAGAGTCAATGCGAGGCTGCGTGATGAGCTCTGGAAGCTCATCCTTGAACTCGTGAAAGACGGGCGAGCGATCATGACTTACTCGACAAGGGAAACAGAGCAAGGGTTCGACTTTCGTGTCCATCGGCACGACTGGTCGGTAGAGGATTTCGAGGGGCTACGTGTGATGCGTAGAACCACCTCTAGTAAGCGCACCACCGGAATGCGTAGAGGTTGGTCTGCTGCGTCGCATCTGCGCCGGAGAAAGTAAACTAGTGGTCCGCATTTGAAGTCTTCTTACGGTTGGCTTTCTTGAGGACTTCGTCGGCGGTTTTCGTCCAGACGAAGGGGTGGGATCGGTGGTTCCAGCCGTCGATGAAGGCGCGGATCTTCGCGTTCAGGTCCTTGACGGATGTAAAGACGCCACGGCGGATGGCCTGGCGTTCGACGATGCCGAACCACACCTCGACCAGGTTCATCCACGACGCGTGGGTGGGTGTGAAGTGGACCGTGAACCGAGGATTTTCGGCCAGCCAGGCCTTGACGTTTGCGTGCTTGTGGGCTGCGTAGTTGTCCATCACCAGGTGCAGCTCAGCTGGCTGACCGTCGGCATCGACGACATGACGGTACGCCCGCTCGATCTGCTTCAGGAACGCCAGGAATTCTTGGTTGCGATGCCGCGGTTTGAGTGCGGCGGTGACCTGACCGGTGGCGATGTCCAGCGCCGCGAACAGCGTCGATGTGCCGTGCCGGACGTAGTCGTGACTGCGCCGCTCGATCAGGCCGGGCTGCATCGGCAAGATCGGCCGAGTACGATCCAGCGCCTGGATCTGGGACTTCTCATCCACGCACAACACGATCGCGTTCTCCGGCGGCGCCAGATACAGGCCGCAAATGTCGGTGACTTTGCCGACCAGCTCAGGATCGGTGGAGAACCGGAACGACTCCGAGCGCCACGGCTTGATCCCGTAGGCACGCCACGCCGTGACCACCGTCGAGGCCGAGACCTTCAACCGTGTCGCCAGCAGCCGCGACGACCAGTGGGTCACGCCCAGAGACTTCGGCGGCGGCATCAAGGTCGCCGTCACGATCTCCGCGTGATCGATCGTGCGCGGCCGACCAGAACGCTTCTCATCAGCCAAGCCCCCGATGCCCTTGTCCTCGTACCTGCCGCGCCACAGGTTCACCTTCGGCCGCGACGCCCCGGCCAACTCGGCGATCTCCGCATTGCGCCGGCCCTCCGAAGCCAGCAGCACGATGCGTGCTCGCTGCACCATGCCTGCCGACATCGACTGCGAGCGCGTCATTCTCTCAAGCTTCTCGCGATCGCCGGGACGCAACATCAATGCCGGGGCAGGTCGATTCGCCATGCCCCATGATTTCACAAACCCAACCGTAAAACTACTTCACACGCACGACACTAGAACTCCGAGTACTGCTCCATTTTCCGCTGGTCAGCCAGTGTCGTCCCCGCGCAGGCGGGGCTGTTCCCAAGGTCGCCACGTCGGACATGATGCAGATGGAGTCGTCCCCGCGCAGGCGGGGCT
>NZ_JAALEE010000563.1:11257-11552 GCF_014145265.1 Dietzia sp. CW19
GCAGTCGTCGCAGTCGTCGTCTCGTGGGCAGTCGTCCCCGCGCAGGCGGGGCTGTTCCGATCACCACCAGCAAGTTCGGTCCCCGGATCAAGTCGTCCCCGCGCAGGCGGGGCTGTTCCAGGGTCACCTTCCACGCCCCCGAAGTCAGGGCCGTCGTCCCCGCGCAGGCGGGGCTGTTCCCACGTTCGAGACCTGGTGCATGGTCTCGATGGCGTCGTCCCCGCGCAGGCGGGGCTGTTCCTACACCTTCCGTGGCTTGTTCGGCTCGTTCGGCGTCGTCCCCGCGCAGGCGGGG
>NZ_JAALEE010000563.1:11562-12471 GCF_014145265.1 Dietzia sp. CW19
GCAAACCCTCCGTCGCCTCAGCCGTCACGCCCGTCGTCCCCGCGCAGGCGGGGCTGTTCCTCGTCTGCCCGCGGAACTGCAGAACGACCCGCGGTCGTCCCCGCGCAGGCGGGGCTGTTCCCGGAGGGTTGCTCGGAGCGGTAATCGGAGGGTTGTCGTCCCCGCGCAGGCGGGGCTGTTCCGTGTCCAGCTCGCACTTGCCCGGACGGTGGACCGTCGTCCCCGCGCAGGCGGGGCTGTTCCTCCCCCCGGTTGGCTCTATTCGGCGGAGGCTCCGTCGTCCCCGCGCAGGCGGGGCTGTTCCCGGGCGGCCCACAGTGACGAGGTGGCCGCGGGCGTCGTCCCCGCGCAGGCGGGGCTGTTCCGGAAGGGCTGATGCGGTGGAAGGCCCGCATGACGTCGTCCCCGCGCAGGCGGGGCTGTTCCCCCGTCCTCGTCGGTGTAGCCCTGGAGCTTGAAGTCGTCCCCGCGCAGGCGGGGCTGTTCCAGCGGAGATAGAGCCGGGACACATCGGCCCGGAGTCGTCCCCGCGCAGGCGGGGCTGTTCCCTTCACACCGGGACGAGGCGGACGCACCATCCGGTCGTCCCCGCGCAGGCGGGGCTGTTCCGGCGTGGCCGGGGTCGATGCCGAGACCGACCGCGTCGTCCCCGCGCAGGCGGGGCTGTTCCTTCGACGCTGAACCGTCCGGTGTATGCCACTGGGTCGTCCCCGCGCAGGCGGGGCTGTTCCGCGACGGAGAACGCCTACGACCGGTGGGTTGAGGTCGTCCCCGCGCAGGCGGGGCTGTTCCTTGCCCCGGCACCACATCGCTGGCGGGGGTGATGTCGTCCCCGCGCAGGCGGGGCTGTTCCGGGTACCGCGTTCGGTATGGGTGACGCCGCGACGTCGTCCCCGCGCAGGCGGGGCT
>NZ_JAALEE010000563.1:12481-12596 GCF_014145265.1 Dietzia sp. CW19
GCTCGTCGGCGACGCGAGAATCCCCGTCGGGGTCGTCCCCGCGCAGGCGGGGCTGTTCCCTGGAACAACGTACGGCAGGCCATCTACGTGCTGTCGTCCCCGCGCAGGCGGGGCT
>NZ_JAALEE010000563.1:12606-12841 GCF_014145265.1 Dietzia sp. CW19
GGGTTCTCGTCTCCAGTCGCTCCGGGACGTGTCGTCCCCGCGCAGGCGGGGCTGTTCCGTACGCCGCCGGCTACTACGTCATCGACAACGTGTCGTCCCCGCGCAGGCGGGGCTGTTCCCACCCGCACGTGATCGTCGTCGGCCTGCCGTTCGTCGTCCCCGCGCAGGCGGGGCTGTTCCTGGCTCGACGTGTTCGCGGGATCAGACGCTCGCGTCGTCCCCGCGCAGGCGGGGC
>NZ_JAALEE010000563.1:12851-13027 GCF_014145265.1 Dietzia sp. CW19
CGTCACAGGGACGGGGGTCGAGGTAGTCGGTGTCGTCCCCGCGCAGGCGGGGCTGTTCCCACCGACCATCACGTCCAGGGCACGGCCCGACGGTCGTCCCCGCGCAGGCGGGGCTGTTCCGCTCACGGTTGTACTTCTCCGACGAACGACCGTGTCGTCCCCGCGCAGGCGGGGCT
>NZ_JAALEE010000563.1:13037-13213 GCF_014145265.1 Dietzia sp. CW19
GAAGTTCCCCCGCAGGGACTTCCTACAGCTGTCGTCCCCGCGCAGGCGGGGCTGTTCCCGGGCGGCCCACAGTGACGAGGTGGCCGCGGGCGTCGTCCCCGCGCAGGCGGGGCTGTTCCCCGCGATCGCTGACACGCCCGCCCACATCATCGGTCGTCCCCGCGCAGGCGGGGCTG
>NZ_JAALEE010000563.1:13345-13520 GCF_014145265.1 Dietzia sp. CW19
CCGTGTATCCGTCTCCCCCGTCCGGTCCTTCGTCGTCCCCGCGCAGGCGGGGCTGTTCCGTACGTCAAGGACTGGGACGCCACCAAGGCTGTGTCGTCCCCGCGCAGGCGGGGCTGTTCCATGGGTCCCAGCAGCGTCGCCCCGAACCGGGACGTCGTCCCCGCGCAGGCGGGGC
>NZ_JAALEE010000563.1:13530-13704 GCF_014145265.1 Dietzia sp. CW19
ACCGTCATGTCACGTGTCGTTCTGCGGATGTCGTCCCCGCGCAGGCGGGGCTGTTCCGCGGAGAGTATCGAGGTCCCTGAGGTGGAGGTCGTCGTCCCCGCGCAGGTGGGACTGTTCCCGAGAAGAGGAACCAAGCATGAGCCAGGGAGATGTCGTCCCCGCGCAGGCGGGGCT
>NZ_JAALEE010000563.1:13776-14011 GCF_014145265.1 Dietzia sp. CW19
AGGTCATCTACGACATCAAGGACAAGAGGTCGTCCCCGCGCAGGCGGGCCTGTTCCGGCCACCGACGGGCCGTGGCGCTCGCGTGAGGTGTCGTCCCCGCGCAGGCGGGGCTGTTCCCGGCAGGGTGATCGCCCGATTCCCGCCCAGGAAGTCGTCCCCGCGCAGGCGGGGCTGTTCCCGTCAACCTCGGTCAGGTGGCGGACACCATCTTGTCGTCCCCGCGCAGGCGGGGCTG
>NZ_JAALEE010000563.1:14021-14258 GCF_014145265.1 Dietzia sp. CW19
CATCTACAACGTCGCTAAGGGTGTCACCGCGTCGTCCCCGCGCAGGCGGGGCTGTTCCCGCGAACCAGTTGTCGAACCAGCGGTCGATCGCGTCGTCCCCGCGCAGGCGGGGCTGTTCCCGACCCGCGCGTGCCAGTGCACCGTCTGCCCGCGTCGTCCCCGCGCAGGCGGGGCTGTTCCCTGGTTCCGCAGCTCCTGCAGCGCATCGAACTCGTCGTCCCCGCGCAGGCGGGGCTG
>NZ_JAALEE010000563.1:14268-14441 GCF_014145265.1 Dietzia sp. CW19
CTGGGCAACGCTCGAACCGAACGTGGTCAAGTCGTCCCCGCGCAGGCGGGGCTGTTCCCCCCACAAGGAGGCACCCATGGCCGCCGAATACGTCGTCCCCGCGCAGGCGGGGCTGTTCCCAGCGACAACGCCATACGAGCGATCTTGATGACGTCGTCCCCGCGCAGGCGGGG
>NZ_JAALEE010000563.1:14451-14865 GCF_014145265.1 Dietzia sp. CW19
CGGCCCGCTACGGGCTGATTCTGCACACGATGTCGTCCCCGCGCAGGCGGGGCTGTTCCGCAGTTCTGCCTTTGAGGTGGGGCACAAAACACGTCGTCCCCGCGCAGGCGGGGTTGTTCCGGCGGTCCGCGGCGGAGTCGGTCATGCCGTTGCGTCGTCCCTGCGCAGGCGGGCCTGTTCCGCAGTGCCTACGACTCGACGGTCTGACCCGTGGGCCGTCCCCGCGCAAGTGAGGCTGGTCCGGTGGGGCTTAAGGCTCTGGGGGCCGCTTCGGAGTCGCCCCTGCGCAGGACGGGCTTCCTACGCCACTTGCAATGTCATCCGTGCGGAAACGAAATCGGTTTTGGACTTCTCGGGCTGAATTGTTGTCTGATCTCCCCGCTAGAGTACTAGTGGTCCGCATTTGAAGTCTTC
>NZ_JAALEE010000563.1:15000-15173 GCF_014145265.1 Dietzia sp. CW19
TACCGCGACGGCGTCGCCTACTGGGGTGCGTCGTCCCCGCGCAGGCGGGGCTGTTCCCCACACTCTCAAGGCCCTGCGCGACCTCGCCGAGTCGTCCCCGCGCAGGCGGGGCTGTTCCTGAGTCCGGCGACCCCGGTTCATCCTTGAGGACGTCGTCCCCGCGCAGGCGGGGC
>NZ_JAALEE010000563.1:15183-15298 GCF_014145265.1 Dietzia sp. CW19
GCTGCGGTCGCGGCGATCGACTTGCTCATGTCGTCCCCGCGCAGGCGGGGCTGTTCCTGCACCCGGTCGACCTCGACCGTCCCGTCCTCCGTCGTCCCCGCGCAGGCGGGGCTGT
>NZ_JAALEE010000074.1:0-1238 GCF_014145265.1 Dietzia sp. CW19
ATCGAGGACCAGATCGCGGGCGTCGACGGCGTCGGGGACGTGGCCTGGTTGGCGTTCGGTTTCGGCCAGCTCGGGGGCGAGCCCCAGGCGCTCGCGGCCGCCGGCGGGCCGGTCGGGGAGCTGCTCGAGGCCACCGTCCTCGACGGCTCACTCGAGCCGGAGGCCGACTCCCTCGTGGTCTCCCGGGAGGTCGCGCGCGACAACGGCTGGACGATGGGCACCCGGGTTCCGCTCGTCGGCCCGGACGGCAGTGAGTCCACGCTCCGGGTGACCGGTGTGTACGACGACGCCCAGATCCTCGGACCCTTCTACACCGGTATCGACGTCTACGAGCGGCTGGTGCCGGAGAACCTCCGCTCCACCGCGATCGTGCTGGCCGGCGCCGCCGAGGGCACCTCGCCCGACCAGGTGCTGGCCGCCGTCACCGAGGAGCTCTCCGACATCCCGATCGCCACCGTGCAGAGCAAGCAGCAGTACATCGACGTCCAGTCGGGCGGGATCGACCAGCTGCTGACGATCATCTACGCCCTGCTCGGCCTGGCCCTGGTGATCGCGGTGCTGGGGATCGTCAACACCCTGGCGTTGTCGGTGATCGAGCGGCGCACGGAGATCGGCATGCTGCGGGCGGTGGGCATGCAGCGGTCCCAGATCCGGCGGACGATCAACCTCGAGTCCACACAGATCGCCGTGTTCGGGGCGCTGGTCGGAGCGGCGGTCGGCGTCTATCTGGGCTGGGCGTTCGTCTCCGTGCTGGCGGACAGCGGGCTCAGCGAGACCACCATCCCGTGGGAGACCATCGGGATCGTGCTGGTGGCCTCGGCGTTCGTGGGGGTGTTGGCCTCGCTGTGGCCCGCGCACCGGGCCGCCAAGACCGACCCGCTGGAGGCGATTGCGGATTAGCCGCCCACCGAGAGCCACGCGGCCACCGCCGCACCGGCGATCATCGCGGGACCGAACGCGATGCCGGTGTGGCGGTCGGCTCTACGGCTGAGGAGTAGCACCAGCGCCACCACGGCGTTCAGTGCGAACGCGGCCAGGGTCCCGATCAGCACGTACTGCCACCCCAGCCAGCCCAGGAAGAGGCCGAGCACGCCGGCGAGTTTGACGTCGCCCAGCCCGAGTCCCGAGGGGTTGATGAACGCGAGCGTGAAGTAGAACGCCAGCAGGGCGAGCGCCGCGGCGGCGGCGCGCCCCAGGGCGCCCCAGTCGCCGGTCACCGCGGACGTCACGCCCAGGGT
>NZ_JAALEE010000007.1:0-4958 GCF_014145265.1 Dietzia sp. CW19
GGCGGGCCCCCACGACCACGGGGTGCCCGAGTGCGGCCAGCGCCTCCGCGGAGGCGCGACCGATACCGGAGGAGGCGCCCGTGACGAGGGCGGGACGGTCGGCCGCGTCCCGCTGCGGTGGGAACTTCAGGCTCATCAGCGTCTGACCTCGACGCGCATGGGCAGGCGGGCGAAGCCACGCACGTTGGAGGAGTGCACGCGCTCGGCGCCGGGCAGGATCTCGTACCCCGTGACGGACCGCGAGATCTGGTCGAGCGCGATCCGCCCCTCGAGTCGCGCGAGGTGCGCGCCGAGGCAGAAGTGCGGCCCCTGGCCGAAGCTCAGGCTCGCGGAGGTGTCCCGGCCCAGGAGGAAGGCCCCGGAGTCCTCGAACACCTCCTCGTCGCGGTTGGCCGCGCCGATGAGCAGGAGCACCTTCTGGTCGGCCGGGATGGTGACGTCGCGGACCGTGACCTCCTGCGTCGTGGTGCGCAGGACCAACTGACTGGAGGTGTCGTAGCGCAGGGTCTCCTCGACCCAGTCGGTCACCCGCTCCGGGTCGTCGATCACCAGTCGCGACTGGTCGGGGTACTCGTGGCCCCAGAACATCGCGTTGGCGAGCAGCTTGGTGGTGGTCTCGTTGCCCGCCACCACCATGAGGAAGAGGAAGGACAGGATCTCGTCCTCGTCCAGCTTCTCCCCGTCGATCTCGGCGTCGATGAGTGCCGAGGTGAGATCCTCGGTCCGCTGCTTCCGCCGGTCGGCGACCATGCCCTGGTAGTAGGCGATGAGGTCGAAGGCGGCGACCATCGAGTCCTCGGGCACGTCCTGACCGCCCTCCTCGCGGTGCATGACGAGGTCCGCGAGCCGGCGGAGCTCGTCGCGATCCGACTCCGGCACCCCCATGAGGTCGGAGATGACGTCCATCGGCAGCTTGCCCGCGTAGTCCTGGACGAAGTCGAACTCGCCGCCGTCCCGAGACCTGTCGAGGCACTCGTCCCAGTACTGCCGCGAGATCCGTTCGATCCCCTCGGAGAGCGCGTCGACCCGTCGGGAGGTGAAGCCCTTGCTCACGAGCTTGCGCAGCCGGGCGTGCCTCGGGTCGTCCATCGCCAGGAAGGACATCGTCTTGTAGGCGTGCGGTCCGTACGCCGCCGGGTCGAGGGAGACCCCCATCGCGTTGGAGAACACGTCGGGCGCACGGAAGGCCTCACGGACGTCGGCGTGCTTGCTCAGCGCCCAGAAGTCGAGATCCGGGTTGTGGTAGACGGGGGCCTCGGCCCGCAACCGGGAGTAGAACGGGTACGGATCCTCGTGTACGGCGTAGTCATACGGGCTGAACACGAGCGGGGCTGGAGTCGCGGTGGTCATGTCTCAGGTCACCTCAGGATGAGTCGGGCGGCGGACTCGATGGCGTCCGCCATGTCGGAGTAGGAGCCATAGCCCATGCCCGCGCGGACGAGCGCGCCCGCGTAGACCATCTCCAGGGCGTCGATCACCTCGTCGTCGGCCTCGTCACCCAGCGCGGCCGTCAGGCGGCGTCGGATGTCCGCGCCGATCCGGATCCTCAGGTGGGACACCTCCGGGTCGTCGCCCAACAGGGCCGCGGTGACCGCAGAGGAGAGCTCGGGCTCGTCCGCGACCAACATCGCGACGTCCCGCAGGACCGCCACCACCCTGTCCACCGTGGTGCCGCTGCCGGCGCCCTCGGTGACGTGGTCACGCAGGCGTCGCCAGAACACCTCGGCGATGAGGTGGCCCTTGGACGAGAAGTAGGTGTACGCGGTGGCCGGGGCGACGCCGGCCCTCGAGGCCACGGCCCGGACCGCGAGCCCGCCCGGCCCCTTCTCGCGCAACACCTCCACCGCGGCGCTGGTGAGGCGGTCGACGGTCTCTGCCTGCTGGCCGTTGAGGCGCCTTCGCGTGGATTCGAAACGAACGTCACTGGACATGTGTCTGGACAGTACACCACTCGCCGGACTATCGTCTAGACAGTTGTCCACCCGCACCCGACGGAAGGCCCCCCGTGACGACGAGCACCACCTACGACGCCCCGCTCCTCATCGGCGGCGAGCTGCGCCCGGCCTCCGGGGGCGGCACGTTCGACGTCCTCAACCCCGCCACGGAGGACCTGATCGGCCGCGCCGCCGACGCCCGCCCCGAGGACATGGACGCCGCCATCGAGGCGGCCCGAACCGCGTTCGACACCACCACGTGGTCCACCGATCATGCCTTCCGTGCGGCGTGTCTGCGGCAACTCCGGGATGCTCTGCAGTCCCACACCGAGGAGCTGCGCGCACTGACCATCGCCGAGGTGGGCGCCCCCCACATGTTCACCACCGGGCCCCAGCTGGAGGGCCCCGTGGCCGACCTGGGCTGGCTCGCCGACCTCGTCGACGCCTACCAGTGGGTCGAGGAGCTGGGCGAGTCCGAGGTGATGGGGGTGCGCTCCCATCGCTCGGTGCGCCGGGAGGCGATCGGCGTGGTCGGAGCCATCACCCCGTGGAACTTCCCCAACCAGATCAACCTGGCCAAGATCGGGCCCGCGCTGGCCGCGGGCTGCACCGTGGTGCTCAAGCCCGCACCCGACACCCCGCTCATCGCCGCGGCCGTGGCCCGGATCGCCGCCGAGGAGACCGACATCCCCGCGGGCGTGCTCAACGTGGTCTCGTCCTCGGACCACGGGGTGGGCGCCCTGCTGACCACCGACCCGCGCGTGGACCTCGTCTCGTTCACCGGGTCCACCGCCACCGGCAAGAAGATCATGGTGGCCGCGGCGGAGACCCTCAAGAAGGTCTTCCTCGAGCTGGGCGGCAAGTCCGCCGCGGTCGTGCTGGACGACGCCGACCTGAACGCCGCCTGCTTCATGACGGCCCTCAACGCCTGTACCCACGCCGGCCAGGGGTGCGCCCTCACCACCCGACTGGTGGTGCCCCGCGAGAGGTACGACGAGGCCGTCGAGGCGGCCAAGGGCGCCATGGCGGCCTTCGCACCGGGCGACCCCACCGACCCCGGCACCCTGTGCGGTCCGCTGATCTCCGAACTGCAGCGCGAGCGGGTCGAGGGGTACATCGCACTGGCCGTCGAGGAGGGCGGCACCGTCGAGATCGGCGGCGGGCGCCCCTCCGGCGAGGACAAGGCCAAGGGCTTCTGGGTGGAGCCCACCCTGATCTCCGGACTCGACAACTCCGCGCGGGTGGCCCGGGAGGAGATCTTCGGCCCCGTCCTCGTCGTCATCCCCCACGACGGCGACGACGACGCGGTCCGGATCGCCAACGACTCCCCCTACGGCCTCTCCGGCGCCGTCTGGGGCGCCGACCTCGGCCGCGTCGAGAGGGTCGTGGCGGGCATCCGCACCGGAACGCTCGGGGTGAACGGCGGCGTCTGGTACGGCGCCGACGTGCCCTTCGGCGGCTACAAGCAGTCGGGCATCGGCCGTGAGATGGGCCGCCAGGGCTTCGAGGAGTACCTCGAGACCAAGTCCGTGGCCACCCCGGCCTGACGCGCCGCCCGCACCCGAGCCACCACCCGCATCACGCCATATCAAGCCACACCAAGGAAGCAGAGAATACAGACATGGGACGTTTTGACGGCAAGTCCGTGATCGTGACCGGCGCGGCCGGCGGAATCGGCGAGGAGTACGCCAAGGCGCTCGCCGCCGAGGGCGCGAAGGTCGTGGTGGCCGACGTCTCGGACACCGAGGGCGAACGCGTGGCGGCGGAGATCGTCGCCGCCGGCGGCGAGGCCTTCTTCCAGCACACCGACGTCTCGGACCCGGACTCGGCCGACGCGTGCGCCGAGGCGACCGTGGAGAAGTACGGCCGGCTGGACATGCTGGTCAACAACGCCGCGATCTTCGGCGGCATGAAGCTCGACTTCCTCATCACGGTGCCGTGGGACTACTACCAGAAGTTCATGCAGGTCAACATGAACGGCCAGCTCCTCATGGTCCGCGCCTGCTGGGAGAAGATGGCGGCGGCCGGCGGTGGCGCGATCGTCAACCAGTCCTCGACCGCCGCGTGGCTCTACTCCGGCTTCTACGGCCTGGCCAAGGTGGGCGTCAACGGCCTGACCCAGCAGCTGGCCACCGAGCTGGGCGGGTCGGACATCCGCATCAACGCCATCGCGCCCGGCCCGATCGACACCGAGGCCAACCGCACCACCACCCCGCAGTCCATCGTCAAGGACATGGTCGACAAGCTCCCCCTCAAGCGGATGGGTCAGCCCCAGGACCTGGTGGGAATGCTGTTGTTCCTGCTGTCGGATGAGGCGTCGTGGATCACCGGCCAGATCTTCAACGTCGACGGCGGACAGGTCATCAGGTCGTGAGCGGGCAGTCGGCCGGCAGCGCGGGGCAGGACCCGGGAGCCTCTCCCATCGGGCCGGGGTCACCCGAGCACTCCCCCGCGCCCGTGGGGTTCATCGGGCTGGGGAACATGGGAGCGCCCATCGCCCGGCGGCTGCTGTCGTGGCCCGGCGGACTGGTGGTCTGCGACGTCCGTCCCGAGGCCGCCGAACCGTTCGTCTCCGAGGGGGCCACCGCCGCCGCGACGCCCGCCGAGGTGGCCCGGACCGCACGACTGGTCTCGGTGACGGTGCTCGACGACGCCCAGGTGCGGGACGTCGTCCAGGGTCCCGACGGGATCCTGGGCACGGCGGCGCCGGGGACGGTGATCGCGGTCCACTCCACCATCTCCGACTCCACGGCCGTAGAGCTCGCGGAGGCGTGCGCCACCCACGGGGTGCACCTGGTGGACGCGCCGGTCTCGGGGGGCGCACCGGGCGCCGAGAAGGGCGAGCTCGCGGTGATGGTGGGCGGACCCCGCGAGGTCTACGAGGCCTGCAAGCCCGTGTTCGCCCTGTGGGCCGCGATGCCGGTCCACGCCGGCGAGGTGGGCGCGGGCACCCGGATGAAGCTCGCCCGCAACCTGCTGCACTTCATCTCCTTCACCGCCGCCGCCGAGGCCTCCCGGCTGGCG
>NZ_JAALEE010000075.1:0-5902 GCF_014145265.1 Dietzia sp. CW19
GCCATTACTGACCCATGCTCCTAGGCCAGGAACTGACCGTCGACGAATCCCGCCAGCAGGACCGCGAACCCGCCCATCTCCCCCACGATGAGTGCCAGCATCCCGACCCGCAGCATGGTCGACGGGTGTTCGAATTGGTTGGTCGTGTCCCGCAGCGCGCCGTGGACGATGTAGCTGGCGATCGCCACCACGAAGAAGAACACCAGGACCCCCGCCGCCGCGAGGTTCACCCACGTGGGCCAGCTGCTCAGCTCCACGAACGCGGCGATGAGCAGGATCGCGAAGGAGTAGAGCAGGGCCGCCCGGTGCGCGATGTCGACGTAGGGGTGCGCGAGGTGGTCCGCGCTCGTGGCCATCTGCCGGTACTTCCACACCCCCAGCCCCAGGGCCAGCAGGAAGACCAGTCCGGCGGCGAGCAGCGCGAGCCGCGTGTCGAGGCCGAGATCGACCGTCACCGCCGACAGGGTGGGGGAACTGAGCGGGTCCATGGGTCCTTCCGGGGACGCTGAGCGATACGGCTGACTCGAGTACCCACCGACCCTAGGGCAGAGTCGGGCACCGCACCGGGTCACCTCGCCCGACGGTCACCTCGCCCGACGGTCGCCGGGCCCGGGATTGTCGTCACGTCGGGCCACCCACGAGAATGCTGCGTATGCCACGACTCCGAGAACTCGCGGGCCGGCCCGACGTCAGGACCGACCTGCTGCAGATCGTCAAGAGCATGATCGCCGCCACGGCCGCGTGGTGGCTCTCCGCGCACGTCCTGGACTCGCCGTTGCCGTTCCTGGCGCCGTGGACCGCCCTGCTCACCGTGCACGCCACCGTCCACAGGTCGCTCTCCCGGGGAGTGCAGACGACGGTGGCGTCCGCGATCGGCGTCGGCCTGTCCTTCCTCATCGGGTTCTACCTGGGCGTCAACGTGTGGACCTTCGCCCTGGCGATGTTCGTGGGTCTGGCCGGCGCCCGGATCACCTGGATCCGGGACGAGGGCGTCGCGATCGCCACCACCGCGGTGTTCGTGCTCTCCAGCGGGTTCTCCGACCAACAGCCCCTGCTCCTCGACCGCATCATCGAGGTCGCCGTCGGGGTGGGGATCGGCGTGCTGGTCAATCTCCTGATCATCCCTCCGATGCGGGATCAACAGGCGGCCAGCCACGTGGACCGCATCGACCGCCGGATCGGGGACATCCTCATCAACATGTCCGACGAGTTCTCCACCTCCTGGGAGACCGACGCCGCCGACGCGTGGAGACGCGAGATCGAGTCGCTGTCCGACGAGGTCGAGACCGCGTGGGGAACGGTGCACTTCGCCCGCGAGAGCCGCCGCTCGAATCCCCGCCTGGCCCGCCAGCGCCTCGGCCGCGGACAGCCTGCCGGCGAGGGGGTCGACTACGAGGAGGTGCTGGGTCGCGTCGACGAGGCCGTCTCGCACTTGAGGCACCTCATCCGCACTCTCCACGAGGCCACCTATGCGGAGGGGCCGTGGGACGAGCGCTTCCGCAGCGAGTGGGCCTCGATCGCTCGAGACGCCGGCCACGCGATAGCCGATCCCGATGCCGAGATGGCGTCCATCCACGACCGCCTGGTCGGGTTGACGCACGCCATGGCCGAGGACGGCCGACTGCCCCGGGACTCCTGGCCGGTCTACGGCTCGTTGCTGACCAGCATGTTCCACATCGCCGTGCTGATCGACGACGTCGCCTCGGAGCGGGAGGTCCGGTAAGGGGCCTAGCGCTCCCCCCGGCCGGCCTCCCGCTGTTCGGCGTCCAGGCGGGCGACCCTCCGGGCCCCGGCGAGTTGCCGATAGGAGGACTCGACCAACTCGGCGACCTCGTCCCAGTCCACGGAGCCCGGATCGCCCGCCCCGTGTTCCCCGGGCCGGTCCAGTGGCAGCGCCCGCCATCCCCGGACGCCGACGTAGGCGGGCACCACGATGCGCGGGTCCTGCTCGAGGGCCGGCAGGTCCTCGGGGTCCGGGAGGAACAGCAGGGCGCGGGCGAGCAGGGGATCCGCGTGGTCCCCCTTGACCGTTCCGCCGTAGGAGGCGAAGACCTTGGTGGTGTACCAGTTCGGCCGCCCGTGCGAGATCTTCTCCGCGGCGTCGGGGAGCGCCAGGCAGATCCGACGCAACCGGGCGAGCAGCGGATCGGAGTCGTCGAACATGATCGGGTGGCCCATGACTACAGCCTCACGTCGTTGTAGGCGCGCTCGTCCTCGATCGGCTCCAGGTGGGTGGTGATGTGGGAGTGCGGGAGCGCGGCGTGGATCTCCTGCTCGACCTTCTCCACCAGATCGTGACCCCGCTCGACACTCCAGTCGCCGGGGACGAGCGCGTGGAACTCGACGAACCGCCACCGGCCGGACTCGCGGGTCCGCAACTCGTGGAAGTCGACCCGACCCGGCTGCCGGTGCCTGTCCAGTACCTCCTGGATCGCCCTGTTGTCCTGCTCGGGGAGTGTCGCGTCCATCAGCCCCATCCCGGACTCGTGGACGAGCCTGTACCCGATGAACAGGATGTTCAGCCCCACCGCGATCGCGACGACCGGATCGAGGAACTCCCAGCCGGTGATCCACACCAGGGTCACCCCGACCACGACGCCGACCGAGGTGACGACGTCGGTGATCAGGTGTTTCCCGTCGGCTTTCAGGGTCGGCGACCGGTGTCGGACCCCGGCCCGGATGAGCAACGTCCCCACGATTCCGTTGATCACGGCCGCCACGACGGAGATCGCGAGGCCCAGTCCGAGGGACTCGATCGGCACGGGGTTGATGAGTCGCTCGACACCCGTGTAGAGGATGAAGGTCGCGGCCACGAAGATCATCGCGCCCTCGACCACGGCCGAGAAGTACTCGGCCTTGGAGTGGCCGTACTGGTGGTCGTCGTCGGCCGGGCGCTCGGCGACGGTGATGGCGATGAGCGCGACCACCGCGGCCACCAGGTTGACCACCGACTCGGCCGCGTCGGCGAGCAGGCCGACAGATCCGGTCACCCACCAGGCCACCATCTTGAGCGAGATGGTGACGATCGACGTGGCCACCGACAGCCACGCGAACTTCTTGAGAGTCGACACGTCATGTGAGCGTAGTCCGCTCGTGGGACGACGTCCCCCCTGCCGAACGCCGGATGTCGGTAGGGTCGTGGACATGCATGTAGGACTTGCCTGGCTCGCAGTTGCGGTGTTGCTCGCCGCCGGTGAGGCGGCGGGCGGGGAGTTGTTCCTGATCATGCTCGCCGGGGGTGCACTCGGCGGGGCCGCCGCGGCCGCGCTCGGCGCGCCGGTCTGGGGGCAGGCCCTGGCGTTCGCCCTCGTCTCGATCATCCTCGTCGCGGGGGTACGACCCCTCGTGCGCCGGCGCCTCCTGTCCGCGCTCCCCGAGCACGACACCAACACGGCCGCGCTGACCGGACGCGACGGCACCGTGGTCGAGGCGATCGGGCCGGCCGGCGGCCTCGTGCAGATCGCGGGGGACACCTGGACGGCGCGCCCGCTCATCGAGGGCGAGACGTTCGACGCGGGGGACAAGGTCCTCGTGCATGAGATCGAAGGGGCCACCGCGATCGTCGTGCGTGGCATCTAGAGAGCGCGAGTCCGACACACAGCCGACAGCACGACACAACAGGAGGAAACCATGGGTGGCTTGATCTTCCTTGCCGTCATCGTCATATTGATCGCCTCGGTGGTGGTGAGCTCGGTGAAGCTCATCCCGCAGGCGGAGGCCGCGGTCATCGAGCGGCTCGGCCGCTATCAGCGCACGGTGAGTGGTCAGCTCACCCTGATCATCCCGTTCATCGACCGGGTCCGCGCGAAGGTGGACCTGCGCGAGCGGGTGGTCACCTTCCCGCCCCAGTCCATGATCACCGAGGACAACCTCACGCTGAACATCGACACGGTCGTCTTCTTCCAGGTCACCGACCCCAAGGCCGCGGTCTACGAGATCAACAACTACATCGTCGCCGTCGAGCAGTTGGCCACCACCACGCTCCGCAACGTCGTCGGTGGGCTCACGCTCGAGCAGACGCTCACCAGCCGCGACATGATCAACAAGCAGCTCCGTGGGGTGCTGGACTCCGAGACCGGCCGCTGGGGCCTGCGCGTGGCCCGTGTCGAGCTGCGGTCCATCGACCCGCCGCTGTCGATCCAGGAGTCGATGGAGAAGCAGATGAAGGCCGATCGCGAGAAGCGCGCGACGATCCTCACCGCCGAGGGACAGCGCGAGGCCGCCATCACCACCGCCCAGGGCGCCAAGCAGGCCTCCATCCTCGACGCCGAGGGCAACAAGCAGGCCTCGATCCTCAACGCGGAGGCCGACCGGCAGTCGCGCATGCTCCGTGCCCAGGGTGAGCGGGCCGCCCGCTACCTCGTGGCGGAGGGCCAGGCGGCCGCCATCGCCCGCGTCAACGCGGCCGTCAAGGCCTCCAAGCCCACGCCGGAGATGCTGGCCTACCAGTACGTCCAGAACCTGCCGGAGATGGCCAAGGGCGACGCGGCCACGATGTGGATGATCCCCTCGCAGTTCGGGGACTCGCTGGAGAACTTCGCCAAGGCCGTGGCCAAGAAGGACGACGACGGGGTGTTCCGCTACGAGCCGCCCGCCACCGATGACGACGCGGATCTGCCGTCGGCCCCCGAGCACTGGTTCGACACCTCGACGGACCCGGAGATCGCCCGGTCCGTCGCGGCCGCCGAGGCCGCCGCGGAGGGGGCGTCGTCGTCCGCGACCGCCACGGAGAAGCCGAAGTCCAAGCCCAAGCCCGGGGTCTTCGACATGGTCCCCTCGTCCGAGGGCGGGATCGCCCCGGACGACACCCCCGCCCTCTCGGGCCCGCAGGGGGCACAGCCGGGGCAGCCCGCCGGCATCGACCCCGGCGTGGATCTCGAGCAGGGCCTGCAGCAGGGCGCATACCCGGTCGACGAGGCCGGCCGGGACCGTCCCTGACCCGATCCGGCCGGGTCGCGGGCGCCGCCACGACCACTGGAAGTAACATGCCCGTGTGGCACGTAACAGTGGACGCGGTGGCGCCCAGCCACCCGATGCCGAGGACATCCGTCTGATCGAGGCGGCGGCCTCGGTGTTCGCGGAACGCGGTATCAAGGGCGCGAGCACCGACGACATCGCCAGAGCGGCCGGGGTGACGCGGGTGACGTTGTACCGCCGGCTCGGTCCGCGCGAGCAGATCCTCCGCGCGCTGTACGCCCATGAGGCGCAGCGACTGATGATGTCGGTCAACGCGCGGTTCACCCCGTTCGAGTCCCTCGAGTGGGATCCGGTCCGGCACGTCGAGGACCTGCTCGTCGGTACGGTCTTCGACATCCGTAGGAGCGAACTGCTCCAGCGCCTCGTCGAGGTGGACAAGGTCGAGGCCATGGCGATGCTCGCCGGTCAGTCCGACTCGGTTCTGGGCGCGATCACCGGGATCGTCGCGGAGTTCATCCGGAGCACCTGGAACGCCGACGTCCACACCCGACCGATGGACGCGGACGAGTTCGACACGCTGTCCCGCGAGGTCGGCAGTGTCGTGGGCCGCTTCCTGCACTCCATCGCCGTGATGCCGGACGGCCCGCCCGTCCTGGAGACCGAGGACGAGATCCGGGCGCTGGCGCGGCGGGTGCTGGTCCCGATGATCCTGCAGCGCTGAGGCAGTGCCTCAGAGCGCCGCGGGCACCTTCTCCCCGCCCAGTTCATGGGCCAGCGCAGCCCTGAGCCCGGGGTAGCGGAACGGGTGGTCGACCGCGCGCAGGAGCGCCGGGTCGACCCTCTGGTCGGCCAGCGCCAGCTCGTCCGCCCCGCGGCTGCCCAGGACCAGGCCGGGCGCGAAACCGGGGACCGGGACCACGGTCGGACGGTGGAGCACCGAGCCCAGGACGCGGGTGAACCGCGCGTTGGTGACCGGTTCCGGAGC
>NZ_JAALEE010000076.1:0-4744 GCF_014145265.1 Dietzia sp. CW19
GGTGATCGTGTCCGCCTCGGCTGACCCCTCGTCGTCGTCGCCCTCGCCCTCGACGCCATCGGGCAGCGTGAGGCCGCGCGCGGCGAGCATCGACGCGATCCCCTCCACCCGCGGTTTGCCGTCTATGTAGCGGAAGTAGTCCTCGTCCGAGTAGGGGTCGATCCCGCGGTCGGCGAAGTACGCGGAGAACATCCGGTTCCACGCCTGCATGTGCTTCTCGGCCGTCGGGGTGATGACCCCGTCGAGGTCGAAGAGCACGGCATCAATGCCGTCATGGTCCATGTCGAATCCTGCTTCCGGGTCGGTGGGCCGATCGGGCTCGTCCGGTGACGCATCAAGGGTAGACACCCGGCGGCCGTATCGAACCCCTCACCTCCCCCCGTGCGGCCGATCTCACGCCCGGCGCGGACGGATGTGGGAGCCACCCGGCCTCCACGCGGGGCGGAATGCACTGTTGCCGGGTGCCCGGTGGCACTATGGTCGGTGACTCTGGACTAGAAGGAGAGAGATGCGACTTCGCACCCGCAATCCCCGCCGTGTCGCGATCGCCGGCCTCGCACTGGTCACCGCGGCCGCACTCACGGCCTGCACGTCGGACTCCGACGACTCCGGGAACGGTGACGCCTCGGGCGACACCCAGACCACGGCGACCATCGACGAGTCCGCACCCGAGGCGCCTCTCGACCAGCTGGTCCTGTCCGAGGGCGAGGCCCCCGGTGGCGGTGTGGTGCAGGTGATCGAGCCGGATCTCCTCCAGGAGGCCGTCGACAAGCTCGTCGCCGACCAGGGCAAGCAGCTCATGGAGGACCCGGCGTGCGACCGTGTCTCCCGCCTCGAGACGGTCTCCAACTTCGCGACCACCGACGGGTTGACCGCAGCGGTGCGGTACAAGCAGTCGGAGGAGGACGACACCGAGCACCGTTTCGGGATCGGCATGGTCGGTCAGAGGCTCGACGACTTCATGGACCGCTCGTTGTACGAGGCGTGCACCTCCTCGCGGAGCTCGACCAACCCCGCCGTCGAGCTCGTGATGACCGTGGCGGACGCCCCGGCCATCGAGGGCACCGAGGGATTCCGGGTCACCAGCGACTTCATCACCACCCGCCCGGACGGCACCCGCTCGCTGAGCCGGGCCATCGCGATCCACGGCTTCACCCGTGACACCACCGTGAGCGTCGAGTACGCGGCCCGCGGCAACAACCCGGCGGCCGACCCGGTCCTGCCCTCCGCGGCCGGCGCCCTGGACGCCATCTACGAGGCGCAGATGGCCAAGATCGTCGTGGCCGAGTAGGCCCCTCGACCGTCGTCGGCGCCCCAGCCATCGAGAAGAGCGTTCCGCGCACGTCGCCCGAGAGGCGGTGCGCGGAACGCTCTTTTCGTTGACCGCTGCCCGGTGAGGGCGGGCCCGGCCGGGTCAGGGCCGGGCCGGCGCCCCTAGAGGTTGATCATGTGGCCGCTGACGCCCTCGACGGCCTCCTTCATGGCCTCCGAGAGGGTCGGGTGGGTGTGCACGTTGCGTGCCACGTCCTCGGCGGTGAGGTCCCACATCTGCGCCAGGGTCAGCTCGGGCAGCAGCTCGGAGACGTCGGGGCCGATGAGGTGGGCACCGAGCAGTTCGCCGTGCGTGCCGTCGGCCACGACCTTGACGAACCCGACCGCGTGGCCGAGCCCGTGCGCCTTGCCGTTGGCGGAGAACGGGAACTTGCCCACCTTGACGTCGTAGCCCTCGTCGCGGGCCTGGGCCTCGGTCAGCCCGAACGAGGCCACCTGCGGCTGGCAGAACGTCGCGCGCGGCATCATCCGGTAGTCACCCAGGGTCTGTGTCTGGGCGCCGGCCATGGTCTCGGCGGCCACGACTCCCTGCGCCTCGGCCACGTGGGCCAACTGCAGCTTGGCGGTGACGTCGCCGAGGGCGTAGATGCCCTTGACGTTGGTCCGCATGTTGTCGTCGATGGCGATGGCGCCGCGGTCGGTGAGCTCGACACCGGTCTTGTCCAGGCCGTAGCCCTCCACCCGGGGCGCGAACCCCACGGCCATCAGCACCTTGTCCACGGTCAGGGTCTGGGACTTGCCCTCCTCACCGTTCTTCTCGACCTCCACCTCCACCGAGTCGCCGTTGTCGGTGACCTTGGTGGTCTTGTGCCCGGTCAGGACCTTGACGCCGAGCTTCTTGTAGTGCTTGGCGATCTCCTTGGAGACCTCCTCGTCCTCGTTCGGCAGGAGACGGTCCATGAACTCGACGATCGTCACCTCGACGCCGTAGTTGGACATGACGTAGGCGAACTCCATGCCGATGGCCCCGGCGCCGACGATCACGACGGAATCCGGGAGCTCGCGGGAGAGGATCTGGTCCTCGTAGTCCACCACGTTCTCGCTCAGCTCGATCCCGGGCAGCGTCTTGACCACGGAACCGGTGGCGATGATGCAGTTGTCGAACGTGTACGAGGTGCCGTCGACCTCGATCGTCTTGTCGTCGGTGAAGGTGCCGAAGCCGTCGATCTCGGTGATCTTGTTCTTCTTCATGAGGAAGTGGACACCCTTGACGATGTTGTCCGAGACCTTGCGGCTGCGGTCGTGGGCCACCCCGTAGTCGAAGGAGACGTCCCCGGAGATCCCGAACGTCTTGGCGTCACGCAGCACCGTGTTGGCCAGCTCGGCGTTGCGCAGCAGCGCCTTCGAGGGGATGCACCCGACGTTGAGGCACACACCGCCCCAGTATTTCTCCTCGATCACGGCCACCTTGAGGCCGAGCTGCGAGGCGCGGATCGCGGCGACGTAGCCACCGGGGCCCGCGCCGAGGACGATGAGGTCGTAATGAGTGTCAGCCACGACACACAGGGTAGCGCTCCCGACGGCCGCCGAGCGGCGGAGCGGCGTGGAACCCCACCCGAAATGAGCGTCGCCGCCTCCTCCCGGGGGGAGGGGCGGCGACGGTGCCCGAGTGGGGCGAGCTCAGGACAGGTTGCCCAGGACCGACTTGAGAGCCGAGGCGACGATGTCGCCGACGGTCTCGGCGATCATGTCGGTGATGTTGCCGGTGGCGCTGCCGCCGCTGAGCGAACCGGAATCGCCCGAGCCGGTGCTGAGGATGTCGGTGAGGGAACCCATTGTGTATCTCCGTTTATTGAGTGCATTCTCGAGGATTTCGAGAATGGCCGGGTCAGGCGACCCCTGCATGGCGTTGATGGTACTGACGCTACGGCCCGGTAACAAGAGCCTGTGGATTTCTTACACCGGTTCAGTTGCCGACGGGCCGCACACGGCATCATCGGGGCATGAACTCATCCGCGTCGCCCGATCCGTTCCTGCATCTCGAGGACGTCGACTCCGCCGGGGCCCTCGAGTGGGTCCGGGACCGGAGCGACCGAACCGTGGCGGAGCTCGCCTCCGGGCCGGAGGCCGAGACGGCGTACGCCCGCGCCCTGGAGATCCTCGACGCCTCAGACCGCATCGCGTGGCCGGTCCTGCGCGGCCGCCACGCCTACACCCTCTGGCGGGACGCCGACCATCCCCGCGGTCTGTGGCGACGGGTGCCGTGGTCCGTGCTCTCGCGTGGCGCCCCGGGCGTCGACCACCCGGCCTGGGAGACCCTGGTGGACGTGGACGCCCTGGCCGCCGAGGAGGGGGTCAACTGGGTCTACTCGGGCACCGTGGTCCGGCGCCCCGCGGACGACAGGGCGCTCATCCGGCTCTCCCGCGGGGGCGCGGACGCGGTGGAGGTCCGCGAGTTCGATCTGACCGCCCGCCGATTCGTCCCGGAGTCCGAGGGCGGGTTCCGGTTGTCCGAGGCCAAGAGCTCGGTGTCCTGGGTGGACCGGGACACCCTGCTGCTGTCCTCGCCGCTGGACCCCGGCGGGTCGGACGCCACCGACTCCGGCTACCCCCGCCTGGCGCGTCTGTGGCGTCGCGGGACCGACCCGCTCAGCGCGCCGGTGATCTTCTCCGGACGATCGGAGGACGTGGCGGTGGGCGCCGCGTACGACCTCACCTCGGGCCGCTACACGGCCAGCCGTGCCCCCGACTTCCACACCTCCGAGGAGTGGTTCTGGTCCCCGGGGGTCGATCCCTCGACCACCGCACCCCACCGACTCCCGGTCCCCGAGGACTGCCGCGTGGAGTCGTGCGGGGACTGGCTGCTGCTGCGGCCGCGCACCGATCTCGAGGTCGCCGGACGCACCCACGCCGGCGGGTCGGTCCTCGTGCTGCCGTGGGCCGCGATCGACGCCGACCCCTCGCGGTTGCCCGAGCCCGTCGTCCTGTTCTCCCCCACCCCCTCCACCACGGTCGAGGACGTGACCTGGGGCCGGGACCGGATCCTGCTGACGATCCTCGACGACACCGAGTCCCGCCTCGAGGCGTACACGATCCCCGACGCCGCGGACGGGGCCTGGGAGCCCCGCCCCGTCGAGGGCTTACCGGACCACGTGTCGGTGGACGTGCTGTCCTGCGACCGCCTGTCCGGCGCCGACGCAGGCGGCGGAATGGACGACGACGACGACGAGCGCCCACACCCCGACGACGCCGTCCTCGCGGTGTCCGGGCCGATCGTGCCGCCGTCGCTGGTGCTGCTGCGCGCGGACGGCTCCACCACGACGCTCGGGTCCACCCCCGACCGGTTCGACACCACCGGCATCGAGGTCACCCGGCACACGGCGGTCAGCGACGACGGCACCCGCGTGCCCTACACCGTGATGCGTGGCCCCGGCCCCGACGGGCCGAGGCCGACCATCCTCTACGGATACGG
>NZ_JAALEE010000077.1:0-3306 GCF_014145265.1 Dietzia sp. CW19
CCGCATCGCCTCCGAGCTCGGGGCGGGCGAGGTCGCCGAGGCGGTGCAGGCCTCGTCCGGTGAGGTCGACGCGGTCCGCCGACTCCGGATCGCGCACCCCGGTCTCGGGCTCCGGGACGCGGTCGAACTGGTCCGGCGACACGGCAGCGACGGCCGGAGCGTGGAGGGTCGCAGCAGCGGCAGCGGCTGACCTTCCCGGGTCCATCGAGGCCGACGCGACCTCGGGGTGTGATCGTGACGCAGCCGGAGAGGCTCCTGTCGAGGGACTCGTCGAAGGCCGCTCTAGTGGGGGCTCTCACAAAGGAAAGTTCCATCACTACAGGGGACTTACCCGCAGGCCCGCGCTGTTGCCAGAAAGCGCTCATCTGTTCAGCTTGCGACGCACTAGTCTTGCAGTCATGACCTTGGTGAGCGTGACGACGTCTCGGCCCCGTGCAGGGCGTCGGTTTGAGCCGTCTCACGAGCTCGCGGTCGTCCCCGATGCACTGCACGCTTGCCGCGCCCTCGCTGGGGCCCACCGAGGCATAACGGTGATCGAGGAAATGACCGGTCCGTGGGGCATTCCCGACCTGACAGCGCTGGTGGCGCCGAGAACCAAACTATCCGCGCGAATGGCGCTGCCAATCCCTCCATTGCTGCATGAAGTCGACGCTGGTGTGGTCTCAGTGGCCCATCCGCGCGCGGCAAGATCGCTATCGCAGCTTGCCGCAGCGGTGGGATGGCCGGAAGGAACCGTCCAACGGCGGGTCAGTTCGCTTACACGGGCGGGAGCGCTGATCGAAACGAACACAGGCCGCTATGTGCGTCCGGCGCCGCTCGAACCCGTGGGGCGACTTTACGCTGTGGAAGCGAAAGTGCGAGATTGGCGGAAGGCGCTGCGCCAGGTCCGGTCTTACCGAGTGTGGGCCGACAGCTACGTGTTAGTCATGGGCCATGTCGGCGCGAAGGCACTGGACGAGTTGTTGAGTGAGGTCGCCGCAGACCGCGGAGGGTTAGTCGTAGACGGAACTTGGCTACGGCGTCCATCGGTGAGGCGATTGCCCTCCGCGAAGCGCTTGTGGGCTTCGGAACACGTGGTGGCGGCTCTACAACGCTAGATGTCTGCGAAGGAAACTGACCAGTCGACCGGGTAACGGGCCAGGCCGTCGGGAAGATCATGGCCCGACTCGGCAACAGACGCGATCTCCTGCTACCAGCCTTCGGCTGCACCGTAGAGGTCTAGGCCCGCTGCGAGCGGTGCGACCCATTCCGCGCCGCCGAGCTCGCACGAGGTGAGACGGCTGACCGCCGGCCATTCCGTTAAGGCAGCGACGTAGCGGTCTCGAAGCGTGACGAAGCGGCCCTGATAGTCGTTCGCGGCGAGCAACTGGTCTACCAAGTTGGTCAGGGTCGCGGTGTGAGCCGTATACGCCTCGCGCGGGCCGGGCGCGGGAAGACCTCCGAGCGTTGCGGTTCGCGCCGGATCAGCGCTGTCGAGCAATTGCGCCTCTGCCTTCTTCAACGAGCCGCATAGGCCGTCGAAGGTCGGTCGCTCGTACCAACCGCCGCCGCCGTCTCCGCTGTTCACGCGAGCCGCGAAACTAGGGTAAGAGCACACGCGTTGCCGCTGGTCCCAGCCTGTTCCGAGGCTGAAGGCCCCCGCCGCGATGCCAGGCAGTCCTGCCAAATCTCCATGGGAGACGTGGACCGGCGCGTACTCGGACAGTGCGCGGATAGTGCGGCAGAGCCCGAAGGTTTCCTCGAGCGGCGCCTGCACCGGCAACGAGGAGAGCGGGCGGGCGACCGTGATGAACCACCCGGCCGGATCAAGCTGTGCGAGGGCACCGATGTGCGCATCGAGAGCGTCTCCGCTGCTCCAGAACGGGCTAGTGCCGGCGATGGAGAGCCAGCACACAGGGTCTTGCTTGACGGCTTCGGTCGCTAGCTCGAGAGCGTGCAGACTTGTCTGCGTCTCGCCGTGGTGCAGCAGGATCGTAGGGGCTAAGTGAGTGGCCTGGAGGGCGTCCTGCTGCTCAAACACCAGGCGTACGTGATCTGTGCGATGCGCCGCCGTGGAGAGATCGCCGCGCGATCCGGCCCAGAGGTCGTACTCGTCGTAGTAGCGGAAGTCGCCGACGCCGCCCATCTGCAGGGCATGGGTGATGGCGTCAAACCACACCTCTCCGCCCTTGTCTCGGACCATCGCGGCCATGTCGCCTGCGGAGCGCCGATAAGACTTGCCGACCTTGGGGGTGGCCCACGGAGTGATGACGCAGCCCTGTGCTGTGCTCTGGCTGACGGCCTCAACGATCCACGCGGCGAGGTTGCGAGGACTGTCTTCGATCAGAACGCTCATGTCGCCACATCCTCGATCGCGTCGGCCAATCGGGTCCCGTTGAGATAACGACGCGCAGGTTGGCGGTGCAGACATCGATTTACCAATGCCAGCTGCGGCGTCGTGAGGTCGGGCCTCAGAGTTGCGAGATCGGTGACCGTCCCGGCGCTCAATCGAGCGACATAGTCGGCATCGTCACCTTTCCACGGTACGGGCACGTCGCCAGTGAGGGCTGCGAACATGAGGATGCCGACGCAGTAGACGTCGGATGCGGGAGTGGGTGCGCCGGAGTAGGAGCGCAGGTGCTCGGGGCTTGCGAATCCTGGAGTGCCCGGCTGGCCGGCGACAGTAACGCCTGACAACAGTGTGTGACGAGCGAACCCGAAGTCCATGACCTTGTAGCTGCCATCGGCCAAGTGTCGGACGTTGTTGGCGCTGAGGTCGCGGTGGACGACACCCTTGAGGTGACCCGCGGCGAGACCTCTAGCGACGTGCAGGCCGAGCCGGGAGGTCTCCTCCCAGGACCAAGCGCTGCCGAGCTCACCGCCCAAATCCTGCCCGTCGAGGTGCTCCTCGAGCCACGCGGCACCGACGACGGGATCTCCGAGCCTTACGAGTTCCGAGGCCACCTGTACGACGTGGGGGGAACAAAGAGACGCTAGAAGGACGACTTCACGCTCGGCGCGTTGGAGGGCCTCTGGGGCGCTGGATCCAAGAGCGATCACTTTCATGACCAACGACTCACCCTGACGATCAACGAGACGCACGTCCTTCTGCGCGCCAGGCTTGAGCTCCGAGACCTCAGTGACGCCGAGCAACGTCAAGGCTTGCTGCACCAAGGCAGTGTCGACTGAGCTCATTCACTCAACCTAGGGGGCGCCACGACTAGATGCAGGCATTTCAACCTCAGACTGGGCCGGGTGTCTTGAGCGCGACGCCTTCACGTTGACTAGTGGGCATCTCCGTTAGGGCGTGTCTCCCAATCGGCGTAG
>NZ_JAALEE010000078.1:0-6967 GCF_014145265.1 Dietzia sp. CW19
CCCGGGCCGAGGCGAGGACCGCCGTCGCGGGGTCGGCGATGGGCGCGGGGGCCCCGAACACGGCCAGCGCGGCGTCGCCCTGGAACTTGTCGAGCAGGCCGCCGTGGGATTCGACCCGGTCCACGACCACCTCGAAGAACGCGTTGAGGGTCTCGACGACCTCCCGGGCGGGGCGGGTGGAGGCGAGCCGGGTGGAGCCGATGAGGTCGACGAACAGCACGCCGACGTACGTGGTGTCGCCGCCGAGATGGGGTTCCTGGATCTCGGCGGCCTTCGCGACCTGGCTACCCACATGGCGGACGAACAGCTCGCGCAGACGCTGACGCTCGCGGATCATCTCCGCCATCCGGTTGAACCCCCGCTGCAACTGCCCGAGTTCGGTCCCGTCGAACACCTCCACGCGCGCGTCGAGGTCCCCGCCGGCGAGGTCCTCCATGGCCCAGCGGACGGAGTACACCGGGGCGAGCAGGGCGGACACGAGCAACCAGGTCGCGGCGAACCCGGCCGCGAGGGCCCCGAGGCCGAGGATCCCGACGATGGTCACGAGCCGTGAGACGGGGAACTGGTTGTTCGCGGCGGCGTAGGCGCTGAGCAGCACGAGTCCGATGAGGGGGAGCCCGGAGCTCACCACCCAGAAGGCCTGCAACCGCCCACGCACGCCGATGACCGGGGAGTGCAGTGTCGGACCGGCCTCCAGCGCGAGCGCGGCGAGGGGGCGCAGCGCGATCTCGGCGACGATGTAGGCCGATCCACAGCTCAGGGACCCGATCACCACGATCGCGCCCGCGACGACCCAGAGGGACCGGACGTCCTCGACCGCGAACGCCACCGCGACGACAGTGCCGCCGGCCGCCCAGAGCGCCCCGGTCCGCAGGGTGATCCCGAGCGGCGCCGACAGGCACCGCGCCTGTTCGGCGGCGGTCGGTGGCCGGCTCTCCTCGGCCCACCTCATCCAGCCGGCCACCACCTTGAGGAGCCACCACGACCCGAGGGCGATCCCGACGAGGGCGGTCACCGGGGTCACCACCAGGGCCGCCGGGCTGAACCGCCCGGAGATGACCTGCTCGAGGGGCAGCAGCAGGCCGATCACGATCCAGACCCCCACCACCCCGAGCCCGTGCGTGACCACCAGCATCCGCGTGAGCACCCGCTGGACCCGTTGCTTCCGTCGCGGGGGTTCCTCCCGCTCGAGCCCGAGCATGCGGGTGCCCCACGGTGGGCGGGAGGCGTGCGCTGAGGGGGAGGTCACGGGGCGGGGTCCTGCCGGGCGGGGGATGGGTGTCCATCGTCGCGCGAGTGGCGTCCGCACGCGCCGGGAATCGCACTCCGCATCGCCGGATGGATCAGATCTAATGCGCTAACTTAACTTCATGACCACGCCCCAGTTCAACCCCGGCCACGAGATGCGACACGAGACCTTCGGCGACATCCTCCTCGAACGCTCGACCGACGACCATCCCGGTCTCCTCTTCGAGGACTCGAGCTGGACGTGGCGGGAGTTCGTGGCGGAGAGCGCGGTCCGCGCCGCGATATTGGCCGACTGGTCCGTCACGCACGCCGATGCGTACGCGGGCCGTCCCGAGCGTTTCCGCCACCTGCACGTCGGCATCCTGCTGGAGAACGTCCCCGAGTATCTGTTCCTCCTGTCCGGGGCCTCCATGGCGGGTGTGACGATCATCGGCGTCAACCCCACCCGCCGGGGCGCCGAGCTGGCCTCGGACATCCGCGGGGTGGACTGCGACGTGATCGTCACCGACGCCCACGGTGCCGGGTTGCTCGACGGCCTCACCCTGGCCGACGAGACTGGAGGGGTCGTGGCCGTGCACGACGTGGACTCGGCCGGGTAGCAGGACCTGCTGGCCGCGCACGCCGGGACGGAGCCCAGACTCCACGACGCCGCCCGTGACCCCCACACCCTGCTCGCGCTGCTGTTCACCTCGGGCTCCACGGGTGCGCCCAAGGCGGTCATGTGCTCGACCGGTCGGCTCGCGATGCTCGGCACGATCAACTACCGCAACCTGGTGAGGGACGACGTCGCCTACAGCGCGATGCCGATGTTCCACGGCAACGCGATGTTCGCCGCGTTCGCCCCCGCCGCGTTCGTCGGGTGCACGTTCGCGATGCGTCGGAGATTCTCCGCCTCGGGATTCCTGCCCGACGTGCTGCGTTTCGGCGCCACCTACGTCAACTACGTGGGCCGCTCGCTCTCCTACATCCTCGCCCAGCCCGAGCATCCCGAGGAGAAGCGGACCCGCCTGCGAACCGTCTTCGGGACCGAGGCCTCGAGCCACGACCGCGCCGAGTTCGCCCGCCGCTTCGGCGTCGAACCGGGTGAGTCGTACGGCTCCAGCGAGGGCGGGGTCGTGATCGGCCGCACTTCCGACACCCCGCCGGACGCGCTCGGCGTCGCGGGCGCCTACATGGACGTCGCGATCCTCGACGAGGACGGCCGCGAGTGCCCGCGTGCCGAGTTCGACGCCGACGGGGGCCTGGCCAACGCCGACGAGGCGATCGGGGAGATCTGCAACCTCACCGGCGCCGCCATGTTCGAGGGGTACTACCGCAACCCGGAGGCCACCGCCGAGCGCAACATCGGCGAGGTCTACCACTCCGGCGACCTCGGCTACCGGGACGCCGACGGGTTCTTCTACTTCGCCGGCCGCTCCGGGGACAAGATCCGCGTGGACAGCGAGAACTTCTCCGCCGGCCCGGTCGAGCGGATCCTCGACCGCTTCCCCGGCGTCCTGGTGGTGGCCGTCTACCCCGTGCCGGATCCCCGCACGGGCGACCAGGTCATGGCGGCCATCCAGCTCGAGCCGGGCGTGGCGTTCGACCCGGCCGCGTTCTCCGAGTTCTGCCGGACCCAACCCGACATGGGGACCAAGTGGGCACCGCGCTTCGTGCGGATCATGGAGACGATGCCGGTCACCGCGACCCGGAAGATCGCCAAGCCCGACCTGCGCCGGCAGTCGTGGACCGGGCCCGGTGAGGTCTACGTGCGCGGCGGCGCCGCGTTGGTGGGAGGGGACGACGACGACGAGTTCCGGCCGCTGACCAGCGCGCTACGCGACTCGGTGCTCGAGCAGTACAGTCTCCACGGTCGGCAGCCGACCGGGGTCTGAGCAGCGGCGGCGTCAGCTCAGGATGCGCAACTGGAACGGGTAGTTGATCATCCGGCCGCGGGTGGCCCGCACCGTACCGATCAGGTGGCCGACGATCTGGAGGACGAAGGAGACCGCCAACAGCACCAGGCCGATCGGGATGCCGATCACGGTGATGATGAAGATCCACCCGACGATGCTCATGATCCACAGGCCGACGTTGAAGTTGAACGACCCCGCGGCGGCCTGTCGGACGAACGGGCTGCGGTCCTTGTAGATCAACCACATCACGAGTGGCCCCACGAAGGAGAGCCACCCGGCGGACAGCGCCATGGCGATGAGGCTGGACGCGTGCGCGAGGGCGGCGGGGGTGCGGTCGTCGGGCCCGGCCACGGGCTGGTCTCCGAACCGGGGGTCGCCGTACTGCGGGGATCCGGGCTGCTGTGTCATGCCTCCAGTGTGCGCCTCGCGGGGCCGCGGTACATCAGGGATGTCCCCCGTGTCGTCCTGTTCCGTGGCCGGGGTCCACCTCCGTTCGGCCCGCCGGGCGTCCGGTCCCCCGCGATCCCACGTTTCACCCGCCTGTCACATGCTCCGCCTACCCTGGCGGCCATGGCTGACACCCCACAGGATCACCCCGCGACCGACTCGGGGACCGATCCCCTCGCCCGGGCGGTGGCCCCGCTGCGGGACGACGTCCGGTTCCTCGGTTCCCTGCTCGGTGAGACGATCCGTGAGCACGCCGGTGACCGGGTGTTCGATCTCGTCGAGACGGCCCGCCGCACGGCGTTCGCGGTCCGGCGCTCGGAGGCCGACAGGGACGAGGTGTCGGCCCTGTTCAAGGACATCAGCGCCGCCGACGCCATTCCGGTCATCCGTGCGTTCTCCCTGTTCGCGCTGCTGGCCAACGTGGCGGAGGACCTGCACCAGGAGCGCCGCAGGCGGATGCACCGGGCTGCCGGGGAGGCGCCGCCCGACGGTGACCTGGAGGTCACGTGGACCCGGTTGGCGGACCTGCTGGAGGGGGACGGCGACGATCGACTGGCGGCCGTGCGTGCGACCGCCCGCGTGTCCCCGGTCCTCACCGCGCACCCCACGGAGACCCGGCGTCGGATGGTGTTCGAGGCCACCCGCCGGGTGCACGTCCTCATGGGCCGTCGCGACGGCCTGCGCTCGGTGGAGCAGGACCCCGTGACGGAGGCGGAGCTCGCCGAGCTCGAGCTCGAGCTGCGCCGGCTCGTCCTCGCGCTGTGGCAGACCGCCCTCATCCGCAACGAGCGTCCCCACATCGAGGACGAGGTGATGGCCGGGCTCCAGTACTACGAGGCCACCCTGCTCGAGGTCATCCCTCCGCTCAACGCCCAGATCGACGAGCGCCTCGGGTGCGGGGGCCGCGCCGTCGTGCGGCCCGGCTCGTGGATCGGGGGTGACCGCGACGGCAACCCGTACGTCACCGGCGAGGTGGTGCGGTTCGCCACCGACCGGGCGGCCGAGTTGCTCCACGGCCACTACGCCGAGCAGTTGCGCCTGCTCGAGCGTGAGTTGTCGATGTCGGCCCGGATCGTCGAGGTCGACTCCGGGATAGCCGCATTGGCCGACTCCCTCACGGACACCGAGGTCGAGGGGAGTCCGGCGCGGGAGGACGTGCCGTTCCGCCAGGCGGTCCGGGTGGTCCGTCGTCGGCTCGCCGCGCGCGCCCGCGCGACCGGGTCGTCGCTGCCCCGCTCGGTGCTGCTGTCCGCGGGGCGGCTCATCGGCCTGGACGACGACCCCCCGTACGCCGGCCCGGAGGAGATGGCGGCGGACCTCGAGACGATCGACGCCGGGCTCTCCGCGGTGGGGTCCGACCTGCTGCGCGCCCCGCGACTGCGGGACCTGCGGTGGGCGCTCAACTCGTTCGGGTTCCACCTCCAGTCCCTGGACATGCGCCAGAACTCGGAGTCGCACGAGGACCTGCTCACCGAGCTGTTCGCGCTGGCCGGGGTGTCCGAGGACTACGCGGCGCTCGACGAGGACGCCCGCGTCGAGCTCCTGCTCGGCGAACTCTCCCACGATCGACCGCTGCTCGGCGTCCGGGCGGAGCTCTCGGAGTTCGCGGACAAGGAGATGGGCGTGCTGCGCGCCGCCGCGGAGGCGGTCGCCGGACTCGGACCCGACGTGGTGCCGCACTACATCGTGTCGATGTGCGGCTCGGTGTCCGACCTGCTCGAACCCGCCGTTCTCCTCAAGGAGGTCGGACTGTTCTCCGGCAGCCCGGACGAACCCCGGTCGACCGTGCGCCTCATCCCGTTGCTGGAGACCATCGACGACCTCGCCGGCGGGGCCCGGATGCTCGACGCGGCCCTGGCACTCCCCCAGTTCCGCGCTCTGGTGCGGTTCCAGGAGGACGTGCTCGAGATCATGCTGGGCTACTCGGACTCCAACAAGGACGGCGGGTACCTCGCCGCCAACTGGTCGCTCTACGAGGCCGAGCTCGCGCTCGTCGACGCGGCCGCGCGTGCGGGTGTGCACCTGCGCTTCTTCCACGGCCGCGGCGGCGCGGTGGGACGGGGCGGCGGCAACTCCTACGACGCGATCCTCGCGCAGCCCCCGGGCGCGGTGCAGGGCGCGTTGCGGATCACCGAACAAGGCGAGATCATCTCCGCCAAGTACTCGGAGCCGGTCCGCGCACGCCGCAATCTCGAGGCACTGGTGGCGGCCACTCTCGAGGTCTCGCTGCTCGACGTCGAGGGCCTGGGTGACGACGCCGAGCAGGCCTACGCGGTGATGGCCGCGCTCGCCCGGCTCGGCCGTGAGGCCTACGCCGAACTGGTGCACGAGGATCCGGGTTTCATCGAGTACTTCACCACCTCCACGCCGCTCAGCGAGATCGGTGAGCTCAACATCGGCTCCCGACCCACCTCCCGCAAGCAGACCTCCACGGTCGACGATCTCCGCGCCATCCCGTGGGTGCTGTCGTGGTCGCAGTCCCGCGTCATGCTTCCCGGCTGGTTCGGCGTGGGCAGCGCCCTCAAGCGCTGGATCGATGACGGCGGGAATGCGACCGGCGGGGAAGCGACCGGCGGGAGTGCGACCGGCGGTCACGCGGATGCCGGTCACGCGGATGCCGGCGACGGTGACAGCGCAGCCGCCGGGGGTACGAACGCCGGGGGCACGAACGCCGAGGAACGGTTGGCCACGCTGCGGCGCCTCTACCGGGACTGGCCGTTCCTGCGTACCACGCTGTCCAACATGGCGCAGGTCATGGCCAAGGCCGACATGGGCCTGGCGGCCCGGTACGCCGAGCTGGTCCCGGACGCCGAGGTGGGCAGGAGGATCCACGGGGTGATCTCCGACGAGTTCGACCTCACCCGCGAGATGCTGCTGGCCGTGACCGGGCAGGAGACCCTGTTGGACGACAACCCGGCCCTCGCCCGCTCCGTCCGGAACCGGTTCCCGTACCTCGAGCCGCTCAACGTGCTGCAGGTGGAGTTGCTTCGGCGCTACCGCGCGGGCGACCGCGACCCCGACGTGCGGACGGGCATCCAGCTGACGATGAACGGCCTGGCCACCGCGCTGCGGAACTCGGGCTGAGCCCGGCCCCCACCACCCCGTCGAAGCCCCTATCCCCGTCGAAGCCCACCACCCCGTCGAGAAGAGCGTTCCGAACACGTTTCTCGAGTGCGAATGCGCGAAACGCTCTTCTCGATGCCCCAGCCGGGCCGGGGCGGGGCGGGCCAGCCGGGCCGGCTACCGCAGTTGCCGCTGCGCGAGCGGGATGAGCAGCACGCACACCACCGCCAGGGCGGCGATCCACGGCACCGGACCGCCGAGACGGGACAGCACCGCGAGCACGTACGGCGTCCCCATCCCGAGGTAGGCCAGGA
>NZ_JAALEE010000079.1:0-3615 GCF_014145265.1 Dietzia sp. CW19
GTGATCCCGGCGACGGCGGTGGTGCCGGGGATGACGCACACGGCGTCGGCGCTGTAGCGGGCGTCATGGGCCTGCCACAGCGAGTCCGAGCGCCACCAGCGACGGACGTCGCCGTCGATGACGGGGACGAACGGGACGGGCTTACCCGGCATGCGACAGATGTCGAGGAACTCGGCGGCGTCGGCGGGGTGGAGGGTCGCGGTGGCCAGCTCCGGGTAGCGGGCGGCGAGTGCGTCGACGACCTCGGTGGGGCGCTCCATCGCCTCGACGCGGGGGAAGGCCGAGAGGATCCGACCGGAGTCCGCGGCGTCCAGCCGGGCCTCGGTGCGCTGCACCATGCGGTGGAAGCGCTCACGGATGGTGGGGTCGAGCCAGACCGAGCGGGCGATGTCGGCGGTCGCCTCGGAGGCGGTGCCGGCGGCAGGCGCGGAGGCGAGCGACAGCTCGGCGAACCTGCGCAGCCACTGCTCGTAGGTCATGGTGTCGAGGTCACCGAAGTACGGCTTGGCGGTGCCGTTGATCGCGGCGATGATCTCCTCGCGGCGCTCGGCCACGGCCTCGGCGTCGCCGGCGACCTCGTCCAGCAGTCGCCCCGTGCGGGCGGCCGTGTTGTCGATCTCGTGGATGTCCGCGCCGAGCTGGCTGCGGCCGGAGGCCATCCCGCCCTCGGCCTGGCCGGCGCCCACCCAGTGGTCCACGCCGACGGTGTCCACGAGGAGCTGCTTGACCTGCGGGCTGGTGGTGGCCTCGAGCGTCGCCATGGCGGCGGTGCCCACGAGGATGCCGTCGACGGGCATGGCCGGGTAGCCGTGGGCGTTGGCCCAGGATCCGGTGAGGTAGTCGGCGGCCCGCTCCGGGGTGCCGATCCCGCCGCCGACGCACAGGACCACGTTGGGCCGGTCGCGCAGCATCGGGTAGGTGGCCAGCAGGAGGGCGTCGAGGTCCTCCCAGGAGTGGTGGCCGCCCGCGCGCCCGCCCTCGACCTGCACGATCACGGGCATATGGGGTACCTCGGCGGCGATCCGCACGACCTGGCGGATCTGCGCGACCGTGCCCGGCTTGAAGCTCACGTGGCGCAGTCCGGCCTCGGTGAGCTCCTCGATGAGGGCCACGGACTCGTCGAGCTCGGGGATGCCGGCGGTGACGATCACCCCGTCGAAGGGGACGCCCGCGGCGCGGGCCTTCTGGACCAGTCGCTTGCCGCCGACCTGCAGCTTCCACAGGTACGGGTCGAGGAACAGGGAGTTGAACTGCGCGCTGCGGCCGGGCTCGAGGAGCTCGGTGAGGCGCTGGGTGTTCTCGGCGAAGATCGGCTCGGTCACCTGACCACCGCCGGCGAGCTCGGCCCAGTGGCCGGCGTTGGCCGCGGCCGCGACGATCTCCGGGTCCACGGTGGTCGGGGTCATCCCGGCCAGCAGGATCGGCGAGCAGCCGGTGAGGCGGGTGAACGAGGTCTCCACGTGCACGCTGCCGTCGGGCAGGGTGATGAGCTGGGGCTGGTACGCCGTCCACGGGCGCTCGATCGACGGGGTGGCACCCGGCGTGAAGAGGTTGCGCAGCCCCCCGCGGGTGGCGGCGGCGACCACACCGACGCCCTGGCCGCGGACCACAGAGCGGTTGAGGCGGGTCAGGGCCTCGCCCGGGCCCATGTCGAGGATCCACTCCGCGCCGGAGTGCAGGGTCTCGGCCATCTCCTCGACCCAGTCGACGGGCTCGGCGAAGACCTGGCGGGCCAACGCGGCCGCGCGGTCGGCGTCCAGGCCACAACGGGCCGCCCAGTCGGACACGATGTCCACCGCGGGGGCCATCGCGGGATGGTGGAAACCGACCTCCACCTCGAGGGGGTCGAAGACGGGGGCGAAGACTTCGCCGCCGGTGAGCTTGGCCTCGCGACGGCGGCGGGACTCGGCCTCGAGGTCCGCGCAGTGACGGCGCAGGTCCTCGAGATCGTCCGGACGGCCCACCACGACGTGACGGCGTTGCGCGTTGCGGATGGAGACGGTCGGCCGCAGTGCGGGGTCGACCGCGGAGAAGACCTCGTCGACGAGGGCGCGCAGTCGCGCGCCGTCGATGCCCGACACGCCGACCATGGGGCTGGCCTCGCCACGGCGGAACAGGCCCGTGCGGCGTCCGATCAGGGTGGCGGCGGCGCCGATGAGCTCGGCCATCGCCAGGAGGCGGTCGTCGATCGACCCGAAGGTCTCGACCGATTCCACGGCGAGGATGCCCTGGGAGTGTCCGACCACGGCGGCGGGGGCGGTGTCGTTGACGTCGAAGCCCTCGGCGGCGAGCGCGCGGACGGCGCCCACCTGGGTGAGCAGGACGGCCGGCAGGGAGACGGCGGCGGAGGAGAGCGACGCCTCGTCGGGGAGGTCACCGTGGTCCTCGTCCTCGCCGGTGGTGGTGTTGGCCCACTCGATGGGGCGGAAGCCGTGGGGCCGGACCACCGCGATCTCGTCGTGGACCGGCTCGGTGAGGGCGACGGAGGAGTCGACGAGGTCCTGCAGTTCGGGACCGATCCCGGTGCCGTCGATGAGGTCGCTCAACGCGTCGCGCCACGCGATCCCCTGTCCCCCGAAGGCGAGGGCGTAGGCGGTGCCCTCACGCAGGTCGTCCGCGAGCGCGCGGGCCTGGCGGCGGGCCGCGTGTCCGGTCTCGAGCGGGCGGGGTGTGAGGTCGCGGTCGTCGATCGTCACGTGTGGAACTCCTTGGCAACTTCGTCTGGGACATCTCCACGCCGAGACCAGTTGCTGGTCCGACGCAGGGCACAGACTGCCACAGGAAGTTGAGGGAGCCCTCAGCTTGAGGGGGTACGGCCGTCCGTTCGGGGGTTAGCCGAGGGGGCCGACGCGTGAGCCCGATCACAATACGGAGCTGATGGTTCCCTCATATACACAGGTGAGGGGCACCTCAGGTTTCGGGGTACCCATGTTACCGAATCGTTATCTCGTTCTCAGGGGTGATCTGCCAGACGACGGCGTGTCGCCGTCGCCTCCCACACCCCGGCACAGCCGTCAGGCGCCGCACCGGAGAACGGCCATCATCTCGGCGTCGAGACCCTCGGTGGGGCACAGGTCGACGGCCAGACGGCGCGGCCCGGACGACCACTCGACGTGGGCCGTCCGGACCTCGTCGCCGACGGCGATCGTGACCAGTCCGCCGATCCCCGGTTGCTCTTCGGGCGCCAGCCCCCCTCGTCCGACCGTCTCGACGGCGGTCACCTCGGCGACCGTCGCCGGACCCGGAGCGGGGATCAGACGCACCTGCACCCTGGTGCCGTCGAACGCGCCGACCCAGGCCGCCAGCATCCCCGTCCCGTCCGCGCGCAGGTCGAGGGTGTACCCGTGCGCGAACCACGACCCGGTCTCGCGGACCACCTCGGCGGGAGAGGGCACGGGGGCTGCCGACGTCGGGGTGGCGACGAGGGTGGACACCCCCGCCATCGACGCCACGAGCGCGACCGCGGCCAGCGCGCGTCCCGCTCTCCGTCTCACCTGCATTGTCCTCATGAAGTCACTGTAGTCCCGCCAGTAACACGATCAGGTGCCACGAATGCGTCGAAATGGTCACCAAAACCCCAACCCGCCGACTAGGGCGTGTCTCCCAATCGGCGTA
>NZ_JAALEE010000080.1:0-2401 GCF_014145265.1 Dietzia sp. CW19
CGAGGGCGCGCCGTCGTCCGAGTGGGCACGCGCCAACTCGCAGGTCCGCGGGTCCCTGGCGGAGACGGGAGTGGGCGCGACCGACCTGCTGCTGTGGGCTCTCACCGCCGCCGCGGCCGGGGTGACCCTGATCCTGTGGGCCACCCGGCGGCGCGGCGACCCCGGGGACTGAGCATCCGACACCCGGACGGGTCAGAACGTCGTTCGCGGCCGGATGCTGTTGGCCTGGTCCACCAGGCGGAAGCGCTGCTGACGGGTCTCGGTGGACCGCGCGAGGGTCCGCAACACGGTCTCGGCGCCCGACCTCAGTCCGAACTCGGTGAACGGCACCCCGCGCATCAACGGTGAGGGCGAGGGCTCGTTTCCGGGAAGCTGGATCCAGGCGAGCGCGGTGGTGAGCACGGTCAGCCGGATCTGGAACGCCCGGTGCTCGCCGGCGGACAGGTTGGTGACCCGGCGCGCGGCCTCCCGCAGGTGGGATTCCTCGGTCTCCTGCAGGGGCCGCCCCTGGCACAGCAGCAGGATCGCCGTGAGGTTGGCCAGCGCCGAATAGCGCGAATTGGGCGGCACCCGGTCCAGTTCCTCGATCGCGGCCGACACCTCTCCGCGCCGCTGCAGCTGACGCGCCAGGCCGAACGCGGAGCTGACCGCCGCCCGGTCCACCGACCACACGGTGCGGTAGAAGTGCTCGCTCGAGCGCGCCCAGCGGGTCTTGTCGCCCTCCGGGCACACGTCGAGGATGAGCTCGGCCGTCGCGGCCAGCGCCAACTTGGGGCCGTTCTCGCCCGGCATGGCCGACAAGACCTGCTGGAACTTCGGATACGCGCCCACGGGGTCGCCCTTGAGCAGGGCGATCACCCCGACGTACCAGACCAGGCGCCACTCCGAGCGCAGTCGGTGGGCGTTCTCCTCCAGCAGCGCCTCGGCCGCCGCGAGGTCGCCGCTCTCGAGGTAGGCGCGGGTGAGCGACATGATCACGCCCACGCTCTCGTGGGCCTCGGACTCTGAGTCGGAGTAGAGCTCACGGAGCGTGTCGATCCGCTGCTCGACGGAGGTGTACGAGGTGGCGGCGAGAATGCGCCCGGCGGGATCGGAGGATTCCATCAGCGGCACGGGCAGGGCGTCGACGAGTTCGGCCCCGGTCAGGGTGGTGTCGCGGGCGTGGCCGTCGACGAGGAAGTCGGTCGGTTCGACCGTGAACAGCGTGCCGAAGGTGGACCGCTGCGGCGAGAACACCGAGGAGAACGCGGGGTGTGGTTTCCCGGTGCGCAGCGCCAGCACCTCCCGCAGCACCCCCATGAGCTGCCCGGCCATCCCGTTGGCGCTACGGAACCGCATGTTCGGGTCCTCGTTGGTGGAGCGCAGCAGGAACCGGTAGAGCGAGTCGTACCGGCTGAACACCGGCTCCTCGACGGGGGAGGGGATCCCGTCGGCGTAGCGGCCGTCGACCACCGGGAGCCGGACGATCAGCGAGGCCAGGGTGCGCCCCACGGTGTACAGGTCGGAGGCGATGGTGGGGCCGGTCACGGGGATCTCCGGTGCCTGGAAGCCCGGGGTGCCGTAGATGTGCCCGTAGTCGCACACGCCCGAGACGGCGCCCATGTCGATGAGCTTGACGTGGTCCTCGGTGAGCATGATGTTCTCGGGCTTGAGGTCGTTGTAGACCAGTCCCACGGAGTGCAGGTAGGACAGCGCTGTGAGGGCCTCGAGGACGTACGCGATCGCCTTCTCCACGGGCAGGACCCGGCCGGGCGCCGACCGCCGCACGTCCCGCAGGCTGGGGCCGCCGACGTATTCCATGACGATGTACCCGCCGTGCGTGGGCGAGGTGGCCCAGTCGTCGTGGATGAAGTTGTAGATCCGGACGATCGACGGGTGGGAGAGCTCGGCCAGGATCTCGCGCTCGGCCACCGCCACCTCCTGCGCCTCCGCCTGATCGGCGTGGAGCAGGCCCTTGAGCACCACCCACCGGTCGGAGACGTTGTGGTCCACCGCGAGGTAGATCCAGCCCATCCCGCCGTGGGCGAGCGCGCCGCGCACCTCGTACTGGTCGGCCACCACGTCGCCGGGCCGGAGCTCGGGCCGCGGGAGACGGCCACCGGAGGCCTCGCACTCGGCCTCGATGTCCTCCGGCGAGAGCATGGCCGAGTTGGGGTCCACAGGGATGATGTACGGCAGGTCCACCAGCCCCTCCGACGCCGGACTCGGCCGGTCCTCGGGCTTGCTGGGTTGCCGCATCCGGAACGGTGCCGAGCCGGTTCGGTCGCCGGTGGTGACCTCGCCGGTCCGGGCGGAGGGCCGCTCGGCGGGGACCGATCGGGTACGCGACTCGGGGTCGTCGGTGGTGTCCGCGGTGGCCACGGGCCCGGTGACGGCACCCGCCTCGTCGTCGCGGGTGTCC
>NZ_JAALEE010000564.1:0-4493 GCF_014145265.1 Dietzia sp. CW19
GTGTCCACCAGAACGGGAACGGTCCATCTGAGTCTGATAGCCATAGCTTCCAACCGGCCGGCGGTTCGGGCCAGGTGGGATCAGGGGTCCATCCGGCCGGTGGCTGCCAGCCGGGTGGGGGCTTAGGCCATCCCGGTGGTGGGTTGAAAATTAGGTTCATGGCTGGCTAGAGGCGCCTGATGCCAGATGGGTTGATCGGGGCCAGACCGTGCGGGTTTTTCGAGACCACCGCGCCGAGATGCTGGAGTGTTACGGCCGGGACAATCTCCGAGAGGTCCAGCTCGTTGAACGAGTCGCGGTCAACGGCTACAGCGGCAAAGGGAACGTAGGTCTCACGCCCTGTGGCGGGACTGATCGTCTCGGTGCCTAGCTCGAGTGAGATGCTGCGAATCAGCCCGCGGCGGTCAGCCTCGAAAACTTCATGCAAGCTACGCAGTGCGACAGCGTGCACGATGCCTGCGTAGCGGTCCTTGGCGGCCTTCTGCGAAAGCTGCGTCTCACCGATTTCGTCGGTGGACTTCGTGTACTTGTACGCCTTAATGGTTGGCACAGTCTCTGGACCAGGCATTGTGACCCGAAGCGTGAGCTCTGCTGTGGCCGGCTCGAACTCGGACTCATGACCCACAGGGAAATGCTCAGGGTAGACAGAGTTGGCCAGCACGATTCCGACATACTCCTGTACTGCCTCGACCGTGCCGTACCCGAGCCCGGCGATCAGTTGGTCTAACTCGTCGTTCTGTTCTCGCGCCGCACGCTCCCTCTCCGCGGACTCCGCCTCATACTGTGCGGTCGCTTTTGCCAGCGCTTGGAGCCGGACGCGCTCAAGCTCGGCATGCTCCGCAGCTTGTGCTGCCTGGCGCGCAGGAAGCGAATCCATCGCGGCCTGCCATGCCTGGTAATCGGCGGCGTAGCGGCGATCAACCTCGGCTTCGGCTGCGGCCAACTTCTTCTTCCGTCCGAACGGGCCTTTCGGTGGCGCAACTTCACGGCGTACGGGAAGTGGAGGCTCCGGGATCGGCGCTGGCGCGGGGACGGGGGTGCGGAGATCTGACCTGGGAAACGGTGGATGTTGGGCGGTCACACGTAAAGCCTCGAGATCGACATAGTCGTCTACGTCAAGGGTTGCCTCCAGAAGCCCGTCCAGTTCTGCATAGTGCTCAGCCAGCTCTGCATTTAGTGACTCCACCCGAGCTTGCATGGCTTCGACATGCGCTGCTCGGGCCTCGCGCTCCAATCGCTTACGGTCAGCTTGCGCGGAGCGCGCCGCAGCCACCTGCGCACGCTCCGCAGCCCGCTGCGCCTGCTCGGCACGCCGTACGGCTGCCACCTGCTGACGGGCTGCTGCACGCTGACGCTGCTCGGCCAGGCGAGCCTGCCGCTGCATCTCTGCGAGGAACCCACGTCGACGAGTCACTAACAACCTCCATAGTGGGATAGCACGCAGACCGGACAGGAGCCGTCGTTGATGATCTGTCCGATGTCATCACTGCGAACACGAAAAGTGGACAACGAGTCCTTATCTTAACGACTATCCAGACAAGGGCCGGGCAGTTCGTCGCGGTCACACCTGGAGCCCCGCCGTTCCTTGGGGTGCCGAGCGTCCGAGCGTCATGCTGCTGTCGATGACTCCTGCTCGCGACAGGATCCCGTTGGGGTACACCCGTGCGGGACGGCATGCCGCCAACCGTCGCCGCTGTGGCTTTCGCCGTTATATGGCGGGGTTCTGTCGACGCTCTGTGGCGGCATCTGCTCATGGCGATACACGCGAGCACCGGTCTGGTCACAGATAGCGGCAGACGGTCGTGGTGTCGCATTTGGTGGGGTCGCTGGTGGTGGCACTGTGGTGAAGGTGCGCGACGGTGTGTCGCAGTGCTTGCAGGTCGGCGATTTGGCGGTCCAGGTCGCCCAGGTGGGCTTCGAGCAGGGCGTGCACGTGCTGGCAGGGTGCGACTCCGGCGTCGCGGATGTCGAGGATCTCGCGAATCTGGGCCAGGGTGAGCCCAGCGGTGCGGCCGCGGCGAACGAAGTCCAGGCGCGCCAGGGCCGCAGGGGTGTAGTCGCGGTATCCGTTGGCGGTGCGCTCAGGCGCAGGTAGTAGGCCGGCTTCTTCGTAGAAGCGCAGCGTCTTGGTTGTGGTGCCGCTGGCCACGGCCAACTCACCGATGCGCACAGTGGCCCCTTTCTCGGCTCTCGTCCATGTTCGCCTTGACCTTCCCCTGCGCTGGAACGTCCACTATGGACGCTGAAGAGGGGTCACGCGAAGGAAGGTGGGCAAATGGGTGTGGACTACGACGTCGATCTGGCCGTGATCGGCTCAGGAGGCGCGGCGATGTCCGCCGCCATCGCGGCCAGCCAGGCCGGTAAGAGCGTCGTGCTGGTTGAGCGCGGTGTTCTGGGCGGGACGTGCGTGAACATCGGCTGCGTGCCGTCCAAGACGCTCCTGGCGGCCGCCGGGGCCCGGCACGCCGCGCTCACCAATCCCTTCAAAGGTGCCCCAACGTCAGCCGCACCGGTGAACCTCGGCGATCTGGTGGCCCAGAAGGACGCACTCATCGAGCGCCTGCGTGATGCGAAGTACGCCGATGTGGCCGCTGCCTACGGCTTCCAGGTCCGCCCAGGCCAGGCCAGCTTCCTGGACGGGGACACCCTGGCCGTCGACGGCCAGGCGCTGCGGGCCCGGGCCTATCTGGTCGCCACCGGTGCCACCCCCGCCATCCCGGAGGTGGTCGGTCTCGACTCTGTGGACCGGCTGACGTCCACCACCGCGATGCAGCTGACCGAGCTGCCTGAGTCCCTGGTCGTTATCGGTGGCGGGTACGTCGGGATGGAGCAGGCCCAGCTGTTCGCTCACCTCGGCACCCGGGTCTCTGTGGTCGGGCGTCTGGCGCCGCACGCCGAGCCGGAGCTGGCCCAGAGACTTCGGGAAGTCTTCACCGACGACGGCATCACCGTGGTCGAAGAGCGCGCGACCACTGTGGCCCGCGAACCAGGCCCCGCAGGAGAGGTGGTGGTGACCACGGACTCGGGCGAACAGGTGCGCGGCGCGCAGGTCCTGGTGGCCACCGGACGCCTGCCCCGCACCGACGGCCTGAACCTGGCCGCTGCCGGTGTGGACGTGGACGAGCGCGGCTTCGTCGTGGTCGACCAGACCCAGCGCACCTCCAACCCGCGCGTCTGGGCCGCCGGTGACGTCTCGGGGGCTCCCCAGTACGTCTACGCCGCCGCCGCCGGCGGTCGGGCCGCCGCGCTCAACGCCCTGACCGAGGACAGGTACCCGCCGGCAGCTCGGGTCGACTACGCCGGCTTTCCTGCGGTCGTGTTCACCCGGCCCCAGCTGGCCTCGGCGGGGTTGACCGAGGACGAGGCCCTCACCCGAGGGCACGCGTGCGACTGCCGCGTCCTGGACCTGTCCGATGTCCCCCGGGCGCTCGTCCAGCACGACACCCGCGGGGCGGTGAAGCTCGTCGCCGACGCCGTGAGCGGCAAGGTTCTGGGCGTGCACGCTCTGGCGGACGGGGCCGGGGAGATCATGCTGGCGGCCACCTACGCCATCAAAAGCGGCATGACCGTCGACGATCTGGCCGACACCTGGGCGCCGTACCTGACCATGAGCGAAAGCCTGCGCATCGTGGCCGGCCTCTTCCGAAACCAGATGCCGACGTCATGCTGCGCCTGAAACCCGCGGCCCCAGCGGGGTGGACGAGGGCTCCCGCGGCAGCCCGCCTGGCGCCGTGAATGTGCCTTAAAAACCTTTAGGTTTTTAGGGCGTTGTCACAACAGTTCAGCAGACGCTGTATAGTTCAGCAAGTGCTGACTATTGCTTCTCGTGTCGATGTGATGAACCGGTTAGGGCGGGCGATGGCCGACCCGACACGGTCCCGAATACTGCTGACCTTGCTGGAGCAGCCGGCCTACCCGGCGGAGCTGGCCCGGGATCTGGAGCTGACACGGTCGAACGTGTCGAACCATCTGGCATGCCTGCGCGACTGCGGGATCGTTGTCGCAGTGCCCGAAGGTCGCCAGACCCGGTATGAGATCGCAGACCCGCACTTGGCCCGGTCGCTATCTTCCTTGGTCGAGATCACCCTCGCGGTCAACGAAAACGCCTCCTGCTTGGAGCCCGACTGCTCAGTGCCGGGTTGTCACGCCACGGAGGTGCAGGCGTGATCCTGTCCTCGGCCCTGCAGGCGATCGGCCTGTTCATTGCCACCAATATCGACGACATCATCGTCCTGTCGCTGTTTTTCGCCCGCGGAGCAGGCCAACGCGGAACCACCGCACGCATTCTGGCCGGCCAGTATCTCGGGTTCGCCGGCATCCTCGGCGTGGCTGTGCTCGTCTCCCTGGGCGCGGGAGTCTTCCTGCCCCCGCAGGCCATCCCTTACTTCGGGCTGATCCCACTGGGCTTGGGACTGTGGGCCGCGTGGCAGGCCTGGCGCGGGGACGATGATGACGACGATGCAAAGGTCGAGGGCAAGAACGTCGCCGTGTGG
>NZ_JAALEE010000564.1:4534-9478 GCF_014145265.1 Dietzia sp. CW19
GGCCGGCGTAACCTTCGCCAACGGTGGAGACAACATCGGCGTTTACGTCCCCGTCTTTCTCAACGTGGGCCCGGGAGCCGTGGTCGCCTACTGCATCGTGTTCCTGGTGCTGGTGGCGGGACTGGTGGGCCTGGCAAGGTTCGTCGCCACCCGCCGACCGATCGCCGAAGTCCTGGAGCGCTGGGAACACATCCTGTTCCCGATTGTCCTGATCGGCTTAGGCGCCTTCATTCTGATCAGCGGCGGAGCATTCGGACTCTGACAAAACAGACGCAAACCCGGCCGCCCACCCGTGAGTCGCCGACTCGCTCTAACCCTTTCGGCCAGAACGCCCGATTGGTACGTCGTACGTCGCCGCCAAGAAGTAACCACAGAAGACCGCCACAAAGCGATCAAGTCCACAGTCGCCGCTGTGTCACAGGGTCTAGTTCGGCACTTATGAAACACCTTCCCGTGGGGTCTAGGATCTATTGATACAGATTCCGGACGAAAGGGTCTCCTCATGGCTGATCGAATCGGGACGTTGCTCAACCGTTCTGGTGATGGTGGCGAGGAGGTGCTCATCGTCAGCCGCGGGAGCGTGCGGACCCGCTTTCGTCGCCGGGACGAGCTGGGCTGGAACTTTCGGGTGGAGTCGACGGACTCGGAAAACATCATCGAAGGGAAACCGGAGTCGAAGCCGAAGCCAGCTCGCCGGGCCTCGCGTCCGCGTGGACAGCGAGTGGCGTACGTGCGGGTGTCGGCCGCGGATCAGAACGAGGCGCGTCAGCTCGAGGCGGTGGGGGAGTGCGACCGGGTCTATATCGAGAAGCAGTCCGCTCGCTCTCGTGCCGATCGGGTGAAGCTAGAAGAGTGCATCAGGTACCTGCGCGACGGCGACGAGCTGGTTGTTGCGTCGATGGACCGACTCGCTCGTTCCCTGGTCGACCTCAAGCAGATCGTCGGCGAGATCACCGCGAAGGGCGCGAGCGTGAAGTTCGTCCACGAGCGGGCCACCTACGCCGCCGGCGCCCAGGACCCGCGAGCCGACCTCATGCTCTCACTGCTCGGTGCGTTCGCCGAGTTCGAGCGAGCCATCATCCGTGAACGCCAGGCCGAGGGCATCGCCATCGCCAAAGCAAAGGGCAAGTACAAGGGACGCAAACGCGTCCTGACCGACGAGCAGATCGACAAGGCGCGAGCCCGCATCGAGGCGGGGGAGGGGCCATCGGCGATCGCACGTGATCTGGGGGTCGGGCGATCGACGCTCTATCGCGCGCTGCAGAGAGAAGTGCAGAAAGGGGTTCGCTGAAGCCGGGATGGACTCAGCTGCTGCTCTCGGCTTAGTTGCACGACCCAGTAGTGAGGACGGCAATGCTGAGCCAGCAGATTGTTGTTAGGTCATACTTATGTGCATCCTGAGGCATATCTGGCTTCAGACTCATTCGTCGAAGGGGTCGCGGTGGAAGACATTCAGGTGGATGGGAGTGGCGATCTTCGGTGTTCAAACTGTGGCGGGAAGAGCTTTACGCGAAAGCGCACCAGGAGAGCGAAGATCCTCGGCGCCACCGCTGGCGTAGCGACGGTGGGCGTAGCGGGCTTGGCTGCTCCTCTCGTCGCAACGCAAAAGCTTTACTGCCAATCGTGCGGTACGTACAACCGCATGGGGGCAGCCAAGCCGTACAAGCCGAAGTCGCCATCACCGGCGAAGCCTGCGACGTCGAGCCCCGTTAGCAGCAGTACTCGGACCCCGGGCCGGCCACCAAGGAAGTCCTCCAAGTCCGAAGATATATTGTTCACGCTTTTTCTAGCCGGATTGTTCCTTGCTCTCTTTATTTGGGCGTTCACCGCAGGAAGTATCCTTTGGTCAATCGTGACCGGACTTCTCTTGGCCTTCTGCGTCTTCCTTGTCTTCACTGCAGTCACATTGGAGCGATCAGATGTGTCCCCTCCAAGGCCAGGTGCACGGGACGCAGACGCGGCCTGACCGGCGAGCAGGTCGCCGAAGCGCGGGACCGCCTCAAAGCGGGGGAAGAGCCATCAGCGATTGTCCGCGACCTCGTGTTTGGGCGATCGAAGAATACGGCGCCGATTGTCGGGGTCGACCAGCTCGCCCCGATCTCGGATCCAGAGAAGCCCCCGGAGGAGCACGTCGCTGGATTAGGAGTGCCACACAAGGCCGTGATGTCTCCACATTTGCTGCGCTACTTGTACGTGCCACACCGACAAGAGCCGGGTTTAGGGTTCGTGCTGCGCGAGCCGGAAGTCAACGGTTCGCTCACGAAGAGTCGCGTTAGACGATCGTCAAACGCGACAGCGTCTGACGCAAATTATGGGAAGTCCCGTTACTGGCGGGCGGGTCCGAGGCCGCTGCCCTGTCGGGGCCCCTCAGATCCAAGCAAATGAGAGGGGTGCCCTCCCCTCGACTCGCAAAGGAGGTGGCGGGACACCCCTGGGGCGGTTCAGAGCGGTTCGGGGCGGCAGTGCTCAGCTTCGCAACTCGATTTCCTGCCCAGTGTCGGATCAGCATGCGACTATCGCCCAATGAACACGAGACTCCGAGCGGATGGCCTCCGCATGCCGGCTGTCTACCCAAATCGATTTCTTGGCCTCTTTGCACGTGCGCATCTTTGTGAGGGCGGTGTGGTGCAGCACACTGTTCTGGGATTGTCTCCCTCCCACGCCGCTAGGCGCGCACGGAGGCAGGAGACAAAAATGCTTTGTGAGCAAGCAGGATTGGGATGACACGGATCTGGTTGTTCATTTCTGCACTAGCGCCGGCGCTACTCGTTGTAGGCTTTCGCTTGGTTGCAAGTCATCGGTTTATCGGTATAGCACTATTCGCGTTAGCGACAGTCGCTATACTTACGGTGTTTTTTATACTAAAAGCGCGGAGCTCGGTAGTCCCAAGGTTGTTCGTAATAAGCGAATCGAGGGACGAAACTCAACAAGTACCGACTTATTTACTAACTTTCATTGTGCCATTTTTATTTGTAGATATCAATGATTGGGGAAACGCTGCAGCGTATTCGGTGCTAATCGTCTTGATTGCAATCTTGCTGTACCGCACCGATCTCTCTCTCGTCAATCCGGCACTGCTCGCTCTGGGGTACCACATATACTCGATTCGGGACGGAGGAGGGCATGAGTCCTTGATTGTTTCCCGAACGCGCCCCCGGGTCGGGGCGAGTATCGCGGCGGTCCCGCTATCTGGCCACATATACAAAGTCGATGTAAATGAAACGGAGCGCATGAATGAGTGACGTGGGTATTGATGTTCAGAACATCGATGTAAGCTCAGCGATGACACTGGTGGTCGGATGGACATCTGGGAAAAGTCTAAAATTGCGGCAGGTACTCTTAAGTCAAGAGGTAGCAGCTGCCTTCCGGGATGTGGTCCAGAACGCCTCGAGTCAACTGGCACAAAGAGAGCCTGCCGACTGGACGCCCGATGCTGACCTATCTCCAGAGACCTATTTAGTGCTCGACGTCGACCAGGTGGGAGATGCCCCCAATCTCGCCGCCGAACATTCTGGCGAAAAGTTCCTGTCAGTTCTTGGATGGGCGGAGCGATTAGAGGAGATTAATCCCAAGCATCTCCCTGCAGGAGACCTTTCCTTTTATGCAATTGTAGTTGGAGAGGCTGGCGACAGGGCTGTGTTTATCCGCAGATCAAATCCTCGCCGGGGACTTAAGAGGGGACGTATATACTCCACGCTGTCAGACACTCTGCAGCGCGTGGAGGACCCAATATTTGCGTTCGATGAATGGATCGATTTGGTTTCTTTCCGCGGCAAGTTGGGGATCTTTAGTCAAACTGTCTTTTCTGCCTTTTTTCGCGACCAGGAAACTTTGGCAAAAAAGATTCCTGAATGGATTACTATCCTTGCGGCGTCGGTTCCGATGGAGTCCGTCAGTCAAGACTTACTCGAAACTCGAGTAAAGAGAGATTCGCGCCTTAAGGCACGTCTGGAAGCGATAGTTAGACGGGATCATCTATCGAGCGTGTCGAGCAGTGACCTGCGTCTGGCAATGGAAGAAAATGAACTAGATCCAGACAGGTTGATGGGTGTCGGTGGAAAGTTGCGTTTCGAGGTGGACGACATTCCACAGGTGCTTTATTTTTTGAATGAGGACCTGTTCACTGGGTCTCTCTCGAAGACTGGATTTCGAGCTGACAAAAAAGCCGCTCGATAGTTTTTCTGCTGTGCCGCGGACGTCATGTCGGTAATCGCTACGCTTTACATAAGGCATGGATATCGGCGGGTGGCCCAGCCTGGTCGATTGTCGTACGACCGACCAGGCCGGGCATTGATCGTTAGCTGATCGCGGACAGGAGTTCGGTGCAGGCCTGTTCGCATTTGCGGCAGGCTTCGGCGCAGACTCGACAATGCTCGTGCATGTCCTCGTGCTTCTTACACTCGGTGGCACATTCTGCGCATGCTGTCCGGCATGCCTCGAGCGTGGTCTTGACCGTGGCGAGGTTCTGCCCGGTGCGACGGCTGAGGATTTTGCCAGTGGTTGCGCAGAGATCGGCGCAGTCAAGGTTGAGGCGAATGCAGTTCCGTAGGTCTGCGACCATCTCTTCGGCCAGGCAGGCGTCAGCGCACGAGGTGCAAGTCTGTGCGCATTCGAGACACGCGGCGATGCAGTCGGCAAGCTTCTGCACGTCTATGCCGGAAGCGTCGTTGGGGTGGGTTTCGATCATTGAAGTGATGTGAGACATCGATGTGCTCCCTTCTTCTCCGAGTCGTCGCTGGAGGCGCCCAGCTAACGCCGACGCTACTGATGCGCAGAACTGGCTACAGTCCCTCGGTTCGACCTTCGCAGAATCTTTGTAATAACAAGCGTCCAATACCCGTTGTATCGGCTTTTCGCAGAAGGGCGGATCATTGTGCGGAGCGGTGACGCACGGTGATCCACTGCGCTGTGATGATGACTAGTGGGCATCTCCGTTAGTTCGTC
>NZ_JAALEE010000081.1:0-10456 GCF_014145265.1 Dietzia sp. CW19
GCCTGACCACCCGGCACTCGTCGCGCGGGTCCGACCCGCGACCACCGGAGGCCGGGGCGACACCGCCCCGGCCTCCGCCGTCTCATCTCCGACGTGAGCCCCGGGACGTCACATCAGCGGCCGTCCGGTTCGCAGGCGCCACTTCAGGTCCAGCAGCAGCACCCGGTAGGTGAGGGTCCGGACCGGGTACGGGAGCATCCGGTTGGCCGCCGCGGTGAGCGCCAGGAACCGCTCGAAGCGCCGCTGGTCCCGCGGGTCCCACGCCAGCCCCAGCGCGTCGCGGAACTCGCGGTGCAGGAACCCGGTCGTCACCCACTTGTTCAGGCGCCCGAACAGGACCGTCGTGGGCTGCGGCAGCATCCGGAGCTCCGTCAGACCCACCAGGTGGTCGCGTACCGAGTCGTCGAATCGGATCCGGGACTTGCCCTCGTGCCAGTAGTCGTCGAACTCCGCCCGCGTCGCCGGCCACTGGTCGGCGCGCACCTGGAGCGTCGTCCCCAGAGACGGGGCGGAGCGGTAGAAGGCCTCGCGGTCGGACTCGGTCATGGGTCCGTGCAGCCACTCGAAGACGTCCTCGAATCCCACGTACAGACAGGCGGCCACCCACATCTGGAGCTTCGGGTCCACCGCGCTGTACTTGACCGGACTGTCGGGTGTGGAGTGCACCCGACGGTGGATGCGGGTGACCTCCTCGCGGTAGACCCGCTTGTCGTCGTCGCTCCCCAGCGTGGCCACCGCCAGGTACTGGAAGGTCGTCCGGGCCCGCTTCAACGGCCTCTTGTAGACGTTGCCGGTGTCCACCCGGCTCTCGCGTACCCCCCAGCCCACCTCGGGCCAGGACAACTGCATGATGACGTTGGCGACCCCGCCGGCCGCACCGATCGAGTCGAGGGCGTCGGGGAGGACGGGCGGTCGACGGCGTGGGGTGGGCGGGGCGGGATTGCGGTGCAGTTCGGTGATCACGTGGCGGTTCTCCTCGGGTATCGGTGTCGTTCGGTCGGCGGTGACGGATCAGGCCGGTTCGGCGGTGACGGATCAGGCCAGTTCGGCGGAGTCGAGCAGCCAGCGGTTCCCGTCGCGGACCAGGGTCACGACCATGCGGCTCGCGTCGACCCGGCCCTCGGGCACGGTGACGTTGGTGATCTCCTGATCCAGGAAGACCAGCACCACGGCGCTGCCGGTGTCCACGCTCTGAACCCCCGCGTGGGTCACGGTTCCGGTCGAGGTGCCCTGTCCGTTGGTGAGCAACTCGCGCAGCCCCTCGGAGACCTCGCGATAGCGGTCGGCGAACTCCGGAGTGGCGTCCGCCACGACCGCCTCGATGTTGGCGTCCACGTCGCCGTGGTCGTAGGACGCGAGTTGGACGACCAGGCGGGTGGCGTCCTCGACCGCGCTGCGTCGGAGTTCGTCCTCCCGGTGGTCCGACCACACGAGGTAGCCCAACCAGGCACACGCGGCCACCAGTGCCACCACGACCACAGCGCTCACGATGCGAGCGGAGTTCCTCCGCGGGGGGGTCGTGCCCTCCACGGGATCATCGTCCACCGTGGAGGTGTCCGCCCGGGCCTTGTCCTCCGGGACGTTGTCCGCCCGGGCCCTATCCTCCGGGACGTTGTTCTCCCGGGCCCTGCCCTCCGGGACGTTGTCCTCCCTGGGTGCCTCAGCCGCCATGACGCAGTCCTTCCATCATCGTCGCCCAGTACGCGGCGATCTCCTTGCCGGTCGGGACGAGCACGGGGTCGACGGCCATGTCCGGGCCGATCCTGGTTCCGGGTTCGGTCGCCCCCGCCAGTCCCTCGTCGTTCGGTCGGGGAGCCGCCCGCGATCCCCGCTGCTCCAGGTCCTCGCCCGGCGGGCAGTACAACCGCAGATTCGGCTCACGCGGGGAGTGGTCGACGACGTCGCGGGGCTCGTACGGGTAGACGCACACCGGCCCCTGGGTGGCGACCAGTTGGAAGTCCGCGCGACCGTCACGCACGGTCCCCGCCAGGGCCCGCAGTCCCCGCTCGCCCTGCGTGAGGCCGGCCTCCCAGGCGGGTCCCCGATCGCGGAACACGGGTGTGACGACGAGGGTGTTGGCGAGCAGGCCGGCCGCGTCCTCCCGGTTGGCATCGAGGAGCACCTGGGCCCGGAGCATCGCCTCGGGTGATCGGTCGAGCAGGTACACGAGCGTGTCCTCCCGGCGGGCCAGCTGCTCGGCGACGTCGCGGGCCACCGAGGCCGACCCGCTGAGCGGATCCGCGCGCGCCGCCAGCGCGCGCACGGTCACGAGCCCGTCGCCGACGAGCCCGCGGAACGTGGGAGCCTGCTCGGTCAACACAGCCGTGAGCAGTGCGGTGTCCTCGAGGATCGCGCCAAGCCGCGGGCCGTTGCCCTCGAGAGCGGTGGCCACGCTGTCCCCGAACGAGGCCAGGGACTCCGGGTCCAGCGCCCGCAGCGAGGTGTCGATGTCGGCGATGAGGTGCTCGATCGACGCGGGTTGCTCGTCCTCGGGGACCAGCAACTCACCACCTTCTCCCAGGTAGGGACCGGCTCCGCTCGTCTGCCGGACGTCGAGCCGGTTGTCCCCCAGGGCCGTGCTGGTCACCACCCGGGCGTGTGCGCTGACGGGGATCCGGGTGCCGTCGACGATCCTCAGGTGGAGCCGGACCCCGCCGACCCCGTCGAGAACGGCGTCCTGGACCTCCCCCACGTCCACGCCGCGGTAGGTCACGCGCACCCCGGGTCCGACGCCCCGCGCGTCCTCGACGTGGGCCACCACCCGGAAACCACTCGCCACGTCGGCGTCCTCCCCGATGTACCGGATGCCGTAGCCGATGGCGACCACCGAGATGAACGCGAACAGCAGCGCCTGCGTGACGATGTGGCGGTTCACGGCGCACCCCTATCCGCCGGACTGGTGTGAGACAGCCGAAGCGGTGACAGTCCTCGTGGCCTACTGCCGCTGAATCCGAGCTACTCGCGGGCAGCGGTATGCGACTGAGTCGAAATGACGTGGGCGACGGGCCAAGTCTTGCTGAGGTCAGTCAGGACGAGGTCGGCTCGGAAGCCTTCGGTCAGCGCGCCACGGTCGCAGAGACCGACACAGGCGGCCGGGCCTGAGGTGATCAGTCGAACGGCGTGTGGGAGTGAGAGGACGCCGTCGCGCACAAGTCGCACTGCGGCTGGGAGCATAGAGGAGGGAAGGTAGTCACTGGCCAGGGAGTCGGCCACACCGGCGACGACGAGCTCGGCTGCCGAGACGTTCCCGGTGTGGGAGCCGCCACGGACGACGTTCGGGGCGCCAGCAACGACGAGCATGCCTCGGTCGCGGGCGGCACGGGCGGCGTCCAGGGTCGTTGGGAACTCCGCCACGGTGCAGCCGCGGTCGGCGGCAGCCGCGACGTCTTCCGGGGTGGCCAGGTCGTGGCCGAAGAGCCGGATGTGTCCGGCTCGGGCCAGGTCGCCCAGCCACGTGAGGGCGCGGTCTCGCACGGTGAGACGTTCGGCGCGGGTGCGACGCCACCGATCGACGTGGTCGACCGCAGCGGCCTCGGTCATACCCTCGTTGGTGATCAGCCACCGCTGCATGGTCGTGGGGTCGGCGAACTGCCCCTGCCCCGGTGTGTGGTCCTCGTGCGAGACGATCGGCACCCGTGCGCGTTGGGAATCATCCGGTGTGGTGATGCTCCGAAGCCTTTCAGAATCCGCGGAGTCGTCGAGTGCGGCCAGCTCCGTTGCGAGCAGCGTCCGGCCGTACTCGCAGCGGGCGTCCAACCGGTGCAAGACCTGGTGGTCGACCTGGGTGTCGTCGGCATGACGCAGCGAATCGGACAATTCTGCGGCAGCGGGGGAACCGATCGTCGTTCCCACGATGGAGTGCTCCTGGAATGCAAGGCCGTGGAAGGCGGTCGTGATTCCTGCCGCGCGTAGACGGCCGCCCGCCGACGTCAGTGCGAAGGCAGGGTCTAGGACGACGCCCGGTCGCGGCCGGGTCTCCCGCGCGAGGATGTCGGTGTGGACGTCGACCAGGCCCGGCAGCAAGTGGGCGCCGTGGGCGTCCAGGGTGCAGCCGGCACCCGGCGGGTGTGGGCCCACCTCGGCGATCCGACCCTCGCGCACCACCACTCTTGCGTTGTCCTCCACCCGATCGGGTAGCACCGCTGTGACGTGGCCGATCACGAAATCTGTCGGCGGCCAGCACGAGTTTCCGAAGGTCATGACGACACATTCTGACAGGGCCCTATGGCCGTCGCATGAACGCGGAAGTCATCGGTCGTTCACCGGCATCGGATGGTCGGACGGGGTTCACTCACCGTTCTCTCAACCCTGATCGTCCGTTCGCAAGTCCTCTATAGGTTTCGGGGTGTTCGACCAAGTCCTACAGAGGGGTTTCCATGATCGAGCTCGTCGAGGTGAGCAAGACCTACAAGGGGGGCGTGCAGGCGCTGCGCCGAACCAACCTGACGATCGAGGCCGGGCAGGTGACCGTGCTGCTCGGTCCTTCGGGAGCCGGCAAATCGACACTGCTGCGGTGCATAAACCTGCTCGTGCAGCCCACCACCGGGACTGTGCGTGCCGCCGGTCTCCCGGCACTGGACTCGCGCCGTGCATTACGACGGCATCGCCGGCGCACTGGCATGGTTTTCCAGCACCACCAGTTGGTCCCGCGGTACACCGCGCTGCGCAACGTACTGCTCGGCCGAGTCGGCTACCACAGTTTCTGGCACGGTCTCCTGCCCGCTGGTCGCGCCGACGAGCGCATCGCCCTCGAGGCGCTCGACCAGGTGGGTCTGCTCGACAACGCGCTCACCCGGGTCGACAATCTCAGCGGCGGCATGCAGCAGCGCGTCGGCATCGCCCGCGCACTCGCCCAACAGCCGCAACTGATCCTCGCCGACGAACCGGTTGCCAGCCTCGACCCGGCCACCGCAGTCCGAGTGATGGCGCTGTTGCGCCGTGTCTGTCACGACAACGGCATCACACTCGTCGCCAGCCTCCACCAAGTCGACCTGGCCCTTGAGCACGCCGACCGCATCGTCGGCCTCGCACACGGCGAGATCGTGCATGACAGCCCCGCGTCCGATGTCACCGATGACGCCATCCAACTCATCTACGAAGGCGTCACTGAGGAATCCGACGGCGACACCGTCGCCAGTACTGTCACCGGCCACCTCACTGCTGGTGTCCGCTGACCGGACGCTGCTCGCACCACCCGAATCACACTCACCACATCCTGGAGTTCTTCACAATGATTAGACCAGCCCGTTCCACAGCTGCCGCACTGGCGGCGCTGATCTCTTTCGCGCTTGTTCTCACCGGCTGCGGCTCCGGTTCCACCTCCGAGCCTGCCGCCGGCGAGGTGCCTGAGACCCTCCGCGTGGCCCTGCTGCCCGACGAGAACGCGTCTCAAGTGATCCAGGACAACGAACCGCTCAAGGAATACCTACAGGACGAGTTGGGCGTCGAGGTCGAACTCATCGTCACCACCGACTACTCCTCGATGATCGAGGCGATGACCCGCGGCCGGTTGGACCTGGCCTACTTCGGGCCATTGTCCTACGTGCTCGCCCAGGAGAAGGCCGACATCGAGCCCTTCGCCGCGCTGCAGGAGGAAGAAGGCGCTGCCCCTACTTACCAAGGGGTGTTTCTCGCTAATGCCGACTCCGGCATCACCACACTCGGCGACGTCGCTGGCAAGACCGTCGCGTGGGGAGACCCGGCCAGCACCTCCAGCCACCTGATACCCAAGGCCATGCTCGCAGAGGAAGCGGGCCTGCGCGTCGACGACGGCGATTACGAAGAACAGCACGTCGGCGCCCACGACGCGGTGGCGCTGGCAGTGCAGAACGGCAACGCCGACGCGGGCGGCATGAGCCTGCCCATCTACGAGCGCATGGTCCGAGACGGGACCATCGACCCTGAGGTGGTCGTGACCGTCCAGGAGTCCGAGCCCTACTACAACTACCCGTGGACTATGCAGACGAACCTGCCCGAGGACTTCAAGGCAAAAGTGCGGGCGGCGTTCTTAGAACTCGACGACGATGCCGTGCTCGAGCCGTTCAACGCCGCCGGTTTCGGACCGGTGACCGATCAAGACTACGACGCGGTGCGCGACCTTGCGCCCCTGCTGGACATCGACCTGGCGGACTACCAGTGACCGCCGACACTTTGCCGGACCCCGTCGAGGAACGGCGGGAAGAACAGTACCGGGACATCTCCCGTCGGGTGTGGATTGGCTGGGGGCGCAACAGCGCGGCCATGGGCGTCGTCGGCGTCCTGGTGCTGGTGTGCGTCTGGGCGGTGGGACTACTCGACGGCGAACGGATGATCACCGGACTGGCCGACATCGCCGACCTCCTGGGCGACATGTGGCCCCCGGACTTCACCAACATCAACCGGTGGTGGGGCCCACTGTGGGATTCGATGTCGATGAGTATCGCGGCCACCGCACTGGCGGTCCTGCTGTCGGTCCCACTCGCGCTGCTCGGGGCCCGTAACACCTCCCCGCACCCCACCGTCTACGCGGTCGCGCGCCTGGTCCTCAACACCCTGCGATCGGTGCCCGAGCTGATCATGGCGATCGTGTTCGTCGCCGCCGTCGGCTTCGGCGCCCTTCCCGGCGCCCTGGCACTGGGTATCCACTCCGCCGGCATGGTCGGAAAGTTCTTCGCCGACTCCATCGAACGCGCCGATCAAGCATCCGTCGAGGTCGCCCGCGCCGCCGGAGCCACCCGGGCACAAGTGATTCTGCACGGCATCCTGCCGCAGGTACTGCCCCAAATGGCCGACGTCACCGTCTACCGGTGGGAGCTCAACTTCCGCGCCTCGGTAGTCGTCGGCGTCGTCGGCGCCGGCGGCATCGGATTCGAGCTGATCGCCGCCCTCCGCACCCTCCAGTACCAGGAAGTCTCCGCAATCCTGCTCGTCATCCTCGCCACCGTCACCGTGGTCGACGCCCTCGGCGGAGCATTACGAAGAAGGTTCCAATGACAAACGCGTCCGCGCGCCCGGTGGTCGTCCTCACCCACCGGGTGCATCCCCAAATCCTCGACATGCTCGGCCGCGAGTGCGACGTGGTGCCGAACCAGCAAGACGACAGCCTCCCGGCATCCGAACTGAAACGCCGAGTAGCACACGCCGACGGGCTGATGGCGTTCATGCCCGACCAGATCACCGCGCAGTTTCTCGACGGTTGCCCGCGACTGCAGGTGGTCGCCGGCGCACTCAAGGGCTACGACAACATCGACGTTAGCGCCTGCACCGAGCGCGGCATCTGGCTCACCCGAGTCGAGGACTTACTCACCGAACCCACCGCCGAATTGGCAGTCGGGCTGCTGATCGGCCTCGCTCGACACGTCGCGACCGGTGACCGCACCGTGCGAGCCGGTTTCCGCGGCTGGCGGCCGGTGCTCTACGGACGCACACTCGTCGGCTCCACGATCGGCATCGTGGGCGCCGGCGTACTCGGCCGGGCCGTGGCGCAAATGCTCTCCGGATTCAATCCCCGACTTCTCTACCACGACCCCGATCCGGTGCCGTCCGCAACCGCGGCGTCGATCGGTATGGAACGGGTGGAACTCGCCGAGCTTCTGCAGCACAGCGACTCCGTGGTGGTCTGCGCCCCCCTGACGGCGGACACACTGCACCTGCTCGACCACCAGGCGATGACATCGATGCGACCCGGAGCGCTACTGGTAAACGTCGGACGAGGCTCAGTAGTACACGAAGACGCAGTGGCCCAGCTCCTGCGCAGCGGACACCTCGGCGGATATGCCGCAGACGTGTTCGAATTCGAGGACCTCTCCCGACCCGACCGCCCCAGCGGCCTGCACCCGGACCTGATGGAACTGACGAGCCATACCCTCTTCACCCCGCACCTCGGATCTGCGGTCGCGACGGCACGCTTGGCGATCGAGGAACACGCGGCGAGATCCATCCTGCAATCACTCGCGGGAAAAGTGCCCGACGGAGCCGTCAACGACCCGCGGAAACCGTCGACCTCCTCCGTTCCCGCAGTATGATCACGCCCATCAGCGACGCCGCACCCACCAAAACCAGTCCTCGGGTACCGGTGTACCTCGCCGCCGCCGACGCACTCGCCGAGCAGATCGCCAACCAGCCCGTCGGCACCCGGCTCCCCTCAGAAGACGAACTAGCCCGCACCCTGGGGGTCAGCCGGCTCACCGCCCGAGCCGTGCTGACCGAGCTGGAGAGGCGCTATCTCGTGCGCCGTCGGCAGGGCAGCGGCACCTTCATGTCCCGACGCATCGACTACACCATCAGTCGACACATCCCACCGTCCTGGAGCGCAAGCGTCCGCAAAGCCGGATTCACCCCAGACGTTCGCACCACCGGATGGCGACTCGAGACCCCACCCACCGAGGTCCGTGGCCGCATGAAAGTGGGAGCACGCAGACAACTGCTCGCACTCTCCCGTAACCGATACATCAACCACGAGCTCGTCGGCTACGCAGACACCTACCTCGACCCCCAACTCGTCCCCGATCTACCCCAGATCCTCGACCCTGCCGGCTCATTGCACGACACCCTGGCCAGCCACTACAAACTGGAACCCGAGCGCGGATGGTTCGGCGTCGCCATCGACCCGGCGCCACCCCACGTCGCCGAGCACCTCGAACTGAGCGGCCGCCCACCGGTCATCTCAATTCGGTCCCGCACCGATGCCGCCGCACGCAACCACCACCCCGTGGAACTCACGATCTCCTGGCTTCGAGCCGACGTATTCCGAGTCGAGGTCGACTTCGACACCACCTAATCAGGACGACAAACCCATCGCCCGCCCCGAATAACCGCAGTCACCAGGGGACTGCGGCCCCGGAAGGGCCGTCTTGTTTCTTGGAAGGTCGAGGGCGGAGATGCATGGTTGCTTCACGTCCACCGTTCGACGAATGCACGCACAGCGGTGTTGGCGATGTCGGGGTGTGATGCGGTCAGAAAGTGCTGCCCGCCGTCAACGATCTGGAGTTCGGCTGATGGAGATTGCGTGAACTGTGAAATTCCATGCTCGGCGTTGGCGACGGAGTACACCTGGTCGGCGGTGCCTTGCAGCCACAACACTGGGCATTTCACTTCGTTGAGGCGTGCCTCGAGGCCATCCCGGTCGCGGAGATTGATCGTGCTCGTCCGGAGTCGGCGCCGGCCCTCGTCTCCGGTGTAGTTGGCGCGGTAGGTTTTCAGCCAGAAGTTCCGTTCTTCGTCGGAGACATTCTCGCCGAAGCCGGCGCCAAGGACGGCGATAACGAAATCGTCGTCTACCACCCAGTCGTCACTGACTGGCGCCGATAGTGCATCGATGGATGGGCTGCAGAATTCTGACCCGTCCCTATCCGCCAGACTGAGGTGAGACACCCGGACTGGCTGGATGAGAGGCTGGGGCGCGACTGAAGGAGAACCCAGCATGACGATCACTGCTACCACTGCTGCGGCCGTGGAGGCCTTGCAGCCGACGCCGGTGCCGGCACAGGAGACGGTGGAATCCCCGCGGGCCGGGCGGCCGGCGCGGCGGACGTTCACCGCCGAGTACAAGCGGCGGATCGTCGCCGAGTACGACCAGGCCCCGGCCGGTGAGAAAGGCCGGGTGCTGCGGCGTGAGGGACTCTACGATTCCAGCGTCAAACAGTGGCGGGCCCAGATCGAAGCCGGAACACTGGGCAGGGTGTCCAAGAAGAAGCCTCGGGAGGGCCTGTCGCCGGAACAGGCGCGCATCGCCGAACTGGAAAAGCAGATCGGCAAGCTCGAGACGGACGCGGCCCGAAAGGACGAGGTCATCGCTGATCGTGACGCCGCTTTGGAGGTCATGGGAAAAGGTGTCGCGTTCTTGGAGGCGCTCTCGAAAAAGAACACGCGGTGAGCCGGGCGGCCTGGCGCACCTGGCAGGCCGAGACCGCGCAGCTGCTGACCGCGCTGCTGGGTGTGGTGCGCGCATGTGCGCTGGTTGGCCGGTCGCGGGCAACGCACCACCGCCAGGCGAATCCGAAGCCGCGCGCCTACGGCCCGCACCCCAAAGCCCGACATCCTGCCGAGCTCAGCGACCCGGACCGCGCCGCGGTGCTGGGCGTGCTCACCAGCGACGCTTACGCCGATCTGTCGGTGGCCCAGGTGTGGGCCCGAGAGCTCGACGCGGGCCGGTATCACTGCTCGCAGCGCACAATGCACCGCATCTTGGCCGCCCAGGCGATGAACGGCGAACGCCGCAGGCAGGCTACCCATCCGCCGCGCAAGATTCCCGAGCTGGTGGCGACCGCGGCAAATGACGTCTGGTCCTGGGATATTACGAAAATGCGGGGTCCGGCCAAGGGCGTCTGGTACCACGCCTATGTCGTCATCGACATCTTCTCCCGCTACGTCGTCGGGTGGCGGATCGAGACCGTCGAGGACGGCGAACTGGCGGCTGACCTGGTCGCTGACGCCATCGCTGAGCAAGGGCGGGCACCGGGGTATCTCCACGCCGACG
>NZ_JAALEE010000081.1:10466-15031 GCF_014145265.1 Dietzia sp. CW19
ATTGGCCTCGCTGCTGGTCGACCTGGATGTCATCCGGTCGCACAATCGGCCGCGCACCAGCAACGATAACCCCTACAGCGAGTCTCAGTTCAAGACCATGAAGTACACACCGGACTACCCGGAGCGGTTCGCCAGCATCGGCCACGCCCGTGCCTGGATGAACCGGTTCACCCACTGGTACAACCACGAACACCGGCACAGCGGGATCGGACTGCACACCCCGGCCAGCGTCCACGACGGCACCGCCGATCACATCCGCGACAAGCGGCAGCTCGTGCTCGACGCTGCCTACGCCAAGCACCCTGAACGGTTCACCCGGCGCCCGCGCCCACCCCGGCTACCAGAGAAAGTGACCATCAACGACCCCGCAGCCCGATCAGCCGAAACTAGCCAGGCTCAACCGACCACTGCACGTCTCAATTGATTTGACACGCTCCGCACCCCCCACGGGCGGCTGGGCGTCGGGGGGGCCGGTGGCACCGGGCGGCAGCGGTCGACCCGCGCGCGCCTCACCGCCGGTGCCCAGGGCATCCAGCGAGCCGGGGAGGTCGAGCGCGCCGTCGAACATCATGTGGTCCCCGCGGATCGCGACGTCGAAGTTCGTGACGAAGCGCTGCAGGGCGTCCAGGGTGGGGGCCACCTCGTCCCCGAAGCCCTCCATGTCCTCGAGCAGGACGGTCAGTGTGCGCAGTGACGGCGTCAGGCGCCCGTCCGTGGCCGAGGTGAACTGCTCGACCTGCACTGTCAGGGCGGTGGTGGTGTCCATGAGTGCGGTGATCGTCTCCCGACTGGCCGCCGCCTCCGAGACGAGGTCGGCGGACACCCGCATGCCGCGGTCGATGAGCTCGCGGCGACCGGCGAGCGAGGCGTTGACCCGGTCCAGGGCGAGGATCGTCCGGTCGATCTCGTCGCGGTTCGCCTCGTACAACTCCAGGGCGCGGTCCCCACGCTCCCGGATGCGCCCGATCTCCTCACCTCGCCCGTCCAGGGCCACGGTGAGCTCCTCCATCACCGAGCCGAGCTGCGCGATCCCACTCCCGTTGAGCAGCAGTCCCAGCGAGGCGAGGCTGGACTCGAGATCCGGACCGACGCCGGTGTGCACCCGCGGAACGACCCCCGTGTCCTCGAGTAGTGCACCGGTCGCGGGCGCCGCCGGCGGGGTGAGCGCGATGAACGGGCTGCCGAGGGCGGTGGGCAAGCGGATCTCGGCGAAGACGCCGGCGGGGACGCCGGAGTCACCCTCGAGGCGGACGCCGATCACGGCCTCGGTTCCGTCGGTGCCGACGCTGCGGACCCGGCCGACGAGGCGTCCCCCGTAGCGGACCTCCGCTCCGGGTGCGAGCCGGTCGGCGCGCTCGAACCGCATCTCCACGTCCGCCGAGCCCTCCCCGGTGTCCATCCCCAGGGGAACAGACTGGAGTGCGAGTTGTGGCGTGTTCACGGCCACCATCGCCGCACCCCCGAGCAGTGCCACCCCGAGGAGGGCCACGAGTCCGCGCACCAGGTGCGGACGGGTTCTGGTCTCACGCATGGCTCTCATCCACCCCCCGCGACTCGTTCGAACGCCCCGACCAGGCCGATCGGGTCACTCTGTTCGACCGGGAACATGAGCGGGTTGGTCAGGCCGGCGCCCGTGCACAGTGGGAGCGGCTCACGCCGGCAGAGCTCGCGGCCACGGGCGAAGTGGGTGATGTTGGACGAGACGTTGAGGCGGATGCGCGCGCGACCGTCGGGTCCGATCCCGGCCGCGAGGTTCTCCATCATCACCGGGTACAGATCCAGGAACTCCGCGAAGTCCGCGCGGTGGCGGGCGTACAACGCCGTCACCTCGCGGGTCGCGGTGGTCGTCCCGGTGATGTCGTCCCCGCGCGCGGCGACGATCGCGTCGAGTTCGTCGAGGATCACACGGAGGTCCTCCGCCGGGGCCGCCACGTCGATCTGGTCGTCCCGGAGCTGCCGACCCAGGTCGTCGAGTCCCAGCACGAGGTCGCGCATGGTCTGGTCGCGACCGCCCGCGGCGTCCATCAGCACCGCGAGCTCGGTGACGATCGCGTCGAGATCCTCGGCCCGGTCCCCGCCCACCGCCGAGACCGTGGACAGGTTCCTGATGGCCCGGCTCAGCGTCTCCCCCCGGCCGTCGAGGGCCTCGGCCCCCCGGTCGAGACCACGTGCCACCTCGTCGGCTCCGGGCGAGAACGCCGAGCTCAGGGTGTCCAGGCTGGAGACGAACTCGTCGAAGTCGAGGGGTGCCCGCGTCCGCTCGGCCGGGATCACCCCGTCGTCCGGGAACGCCGGCCCGCCCACGTAGGCGGGGGTGAGCTCGACGAACCGGTCGGCGATGACGGCCGGGTTCATCACCACAGCCCCCACGTCCGCGGGCAACCGCGTACCGGGCTCCAGTGAGAGCCGCACCCGTGCGAGGTCCCCCGTCGGCTCGACCTTCTCCACGATCCCCACCTCGACCCCCACGATCCGGACCTGCGAACCGACGTACACGCCCTCGGCGGAGGCGAACTCGGCCGTGATCACCTGGCGACCGCCGTCTCCCCGGGCGCCGGAGAGCAGAGAGGCCAACACCAGGACGGTGGCGAGGGCGGTGACGAGGATCGCGACGACCCTGGTCCGGCTCACACGTCTCAGTTGCATCCGTCCATCACCCCCAGGGCGCAGAGCGCCGAATCCGGGATCGGGCCGGTCGGTGTGGCGACATCCGTCCACGGGCCGTTCCCGGCCGCGTCCGTGACCGCGCGGAGTCCTGGTGGCATCCGGGTGAGCACCTCGTCCATCGCGTCGATGTTCCTCTGGTAGGTCTCGCTGATCGAGCGCATGTTGCCCAGCACGCGGTCCACGTCCTCGGCCTCCTCGTCGAGCAGCACCCGCACCCGGGTCGCGAGATCCTCCAGGGACGACACGAGGGAGCTGAGCGCCTCACGACGCTGGGTGAGCACGGTGACCAACACGAGTGACTGGTCGGTCAGAGCTCGGATACCCGCCTCCTGCGAGACGAGGACCCCGGTCAGTTCGCGGGTCGTGGTGACCACCCCGGACATCCGCGCGTCCTCGCGGGCGAGGAGACCCAGGGCCGCGGAGACGTCGTCGATCGACTGACCGGCGGCCCCGGCGTCCTGCGGCAGGATGCTGTCCAGGCTGTCGATCATCGCGCTGACGGCCCTCGTGTCGAGCTCCTCGGCCAGGTCCGTGACCGCTCCCCCGATGTCGTCGATCATGTACGGCGACGTGGTGCGTTCCACCCCGATCCGCCGGTGCGGGCCGAGGTCCCCCCCGCCCGCCGGCGTGACCTCGAGGAACCTGTTCCCGAGGATCGACTTGAGACCGATCGTGGCGGTGCTCGCCTCGCCCAGGTCCTGGCCCCGGTCGAGCCGGAACCCCACCACCGCCAGCCCGTGCTCCAACGTCAGGGAGTCCACGCGGCCACTGGGCACGCCGGCCACCAGGACCGGGTCCCCCGTCCGTACCCCCCCGGCGTTGGCGAACTCGGCCGCGTAGTGGTCGGTGCGCAGGACGTACCAGAGTCGGAGCAGGGCCATGCTCGCCGCGAAGACCGCGATGACCAGCAGGATCGATGTGGCTCCCACGAAGACGGTGTTGCCGCGACGGGTGTGCCTCGGGTCGCGGACGAGGTCGACCAGACTCTCCCGCACCATGGTGATCGGACTCATCGGCACGCCCCCGAGTTCCGGTAGCCGAACAGGCTGGTCTCCCAGTCGTCCCACTTGACCGTGAAGTTGCACATGTAGAGGGCCAGGAAGCCACCCTTCTGAGCCTGGGCGTTGACCTCCCGGGCGAACAGCGGGGCCTTGCCCATCGCGGTGTCGAACGCCGGGGTGTTGGGGATCCACCCGTCGGTCGTGTGACGAGCGGCGTCCACGCTCGCGCGGAGATCCGGATCGGTCTCGCGGAGCATCGAGGCCAGTGTCGCGGTGGCCGCGTCCCCGCGCTCGATGAGCACCGCGAGGTCGTTCCCGCCGCCGTCCGCGAGCGCCCCGGAGACGGTGTCGAGTCCCCTGACCAGCCGCTGGAGGTCCTCCTCCCGCTCGGTGAGCGTGGTGTTGAGCGCCGTGATGTTGTCCGCGAGCCGGGTGTACACGTCCTGTCTACCGACGATGTCCCGGCTCAGCAGCGCCAGGCGGGCGAGCAGGACGTCCATGGCACCCGGTTCGCCCTGGAACGCGGCGACCACGGTGCGCGAGAGGGTGTTGACCTCGTCCGGCCGCACCGCCTCGAACAGCGGCTTGAACCCGTTGACGAGCGCGGTGAGGTCCACGGGATCGGTGGTGGCCTCAAGCGGGATGCGCGTCCCCTCCGGCAGCGGGTCGGCACCGCCGACGGCCGGTCCGCCGTCCTGTGGGGGATCGAGGGAGAGATAGCGGATGCCCAGCATGTCCCCGTAGCGGACCGACGCGCGCGCGCCACTCGCGACCGGCGCCGAGCGCTCGACCTCGAAGTCGACGACGGCGATCGTCTCGCCCAGGGGGCCGACCTCCCGCCCGACTCCGAGCACCCTGCCCACGCGGACGCCGGCGACCGTGACCTCGGAGCCCGGG
>NZ_JAALEE010000082.1:0-10279 GCF_014145265.1 Dietzia sp. CW19
GGCCGACCCGGCCCCGCAGCCCGGCCCGCGCGGGCCCGGGAACCGGCCGTCAGCGCAGCGACTCCTCCCGGAACTCGCCGGGGAAGTCCACCGACGGGCCGTTCTCGCTCTCGCCGTTGCGCAGCTCGACGCGGCGGATCTTGCCGGAGATGGTCTTGGGCAGGTCGGTGAACTGGAGACGGCGCACCCGCTTGTAGCCGGCCAGGTGGGTGCGGGAGTAGTCGAAGATCTGGCGGGCGGTCTCCTCGGTCGGCTCCCAGCCGCCGGCCAGGACGACGAACGCCTTGGGGACGCTCAGTCGCACGGGATCCGGGGACGGGACGACCGCCGCCTCGGCCACCGCCGGGTGCTCCAACAGGACGGACTCCAGCTCGAACGGCGAGATCCGGTAATCCGAGGACTTGAACACGTCGTCCGTCCGGCCCACGTAGGTGATGTAGCCCTCGGAGTCCCGCGAGCCGACGTCACCGGTGTGGTAGAAACCGTCCGCGTACGCGGCGTCGGTCCGGTCCTTGTCTCCGTGATATCCGACCATCAGGCCGAGCGGGCGGGGGTCCAGGCGCAGGCAGATCTCGCCCTCGGCGCCCTCTCCCGGGACCTCCTGTCCGGTGGCGGGGTCGACCAGGACGACGTCGAATCCGGGGCACGGGCGGCCCATGGACCCGTCTTTGATGGGCTGGCCCGGGGTGTTGGCGATCTGCACAGTGGTCTCGGTCTGGCCGAAGCCGTCGCGGATGGTCACCCCCCACGCGTCGCGGACGCGCCCGATCACCTCCGGGTTCAAGGGCTCGCCGGCACCCACCGCCAGCCGTGGCGGCACCTGCAGCTGCGTCAGGTCGGCCTGGATGAGCATCCGCCACACGGTGGGCGGGCAGCACAGGCTGGACACCCCGCAGCGGTCCATCTCGCGCATCATCGCCGTGGCGTCGAAGCGGGAGTAGTTGTAGATGAACACGCACGACCCGGCGATCCACGGCGTGAACACGTTGGACCACGCGTGCTTGGCCCATCCGGGCGAGGACACGTTGAGGTGGACGTCGCCCGGCTGGAGACCGATCCAGTACATGGTCGACAGGTGGCCCGCCGGGTACGAGGCGTGGGTGTGCTCGACGAGCTTGGGCTTGCTGGTGGTGCCGGACGTGAAGTAGAGCAGCAGCGTGTCGTCGGCGTGGGTGGTGTGGCTGGGCTCGAAGTCGGGGGAGGCGTCCATCGCACCGGCGAGGTCGGTCCAGCCGTCGGGGGCGCCGCCCACCGCGAACCGCTGATAGTCGCCGGAGATGGCGGCGAAGCGCTCGGCCAGCTCGGAGCGGGCGATCACGTGCTTGATTCCGCCGCGGGCGATGCGGTCGCGCAGGTCGCCCTCGGCGAGCAGGGTGGTGGCGGGGATGACCACGGCGCCGAGCTTGATCACCGCGAGCATGACGTCCCACAGTTCCACCTGGTTGGCCAGCATGAGCAGGATCCGGTCGCCGGGCCCGACCCCGGCCTCGCGCAGCCAGTTGGCGGTGCGGTCCGAGCGGATCCGCACCTCGTCGAAGGAGTACTTCGCCTCGGTCGGTGCGCCTCCGCCGTCGTGCTCCTCGACGATCCACAACGCGGGATCGGTGTTCCCCTCGGCCTCGACGTCGAACCAGTTGAGTGCCCAGTTCCACTCGTCGAGCTCCGGCCACGCGAAGCCGGCCCGGGCGGCCTCGTAGTCCTCCGCGTTGGCCTGCAGGAAGTCGCGGGCGGCGCGGAATCGGGTGGTGGCGTCGGTGGCGAGCGGGGCCATGAAGTCTCCTGACAGCGGGCACGGGTGAGAACGGGCACGGGAAGTGAGTCAGCTCACAGTATGGGCGGCCGGGCGGCTGGCGGTACACCCGAAAGGGGAGGGTCGGGGGCGGCCCCGGGGCCGGGTCCTGGATTACTAGGAGATGCAAGTATAGAGTGATGGTCATCACGGGAGCAGTGGCGCGCGGACATCTCCGGACCGCGGCCTCACGACGAAGGGATGTCCATGTCGGATCTCAGGCAGATCGAGCACTACATCAACGGCACCAGGGTCGCCGCCACGGGCGGCCGAACCCACGAGGTGTTGAACCCCAGCACGGGCAAGGCGCAGGCCGTGGTCCCGCTGGCGTCGACGGCGGAGGTCGACGACGTGATCGCCAAGGCCGCCGAGGCGCAGAAGGCGTGGGCGGCCCAGAACCCGCAGAAGCGCGCCCGCGTGCTCATGCGGTTCGTCGACCTGATCAACCAGAACATGGACGAGCTCGCGGAACTGCTGGCGATCGAGCACGGCAAGACCACCCCGGACGCGAAGGGCGACATCCAGCGCGGCCTCGAGGTGATCGAGTTCGCGATCGGCATCCCGCACCTGCTCAAGGGCGAGTTCACCGAGAACGCCGGCACGGGCGTCGACGTCTACTCCATGCGCCAGCCGCTCGGTGTGGTCGCGGGGATCACCCCGTTCAACTTCCCGGCCATGATCCCCCTGTGGAAGGCGGGCCCGGCCATCGCGTGCGGCAACGCCTTCGTGCTCAAGCCCTCCGAGCGCGACCCCTCCGTCCCGGTGCGCCTGGCCGAGCTGTTCACCGAGGCCGGTCTGCCCGACGGCATCTTCCAGGTCGTCCACGGTGACAAGGAGGCGGTCGACGCGATCCTCAACAGCGAGACCATCCAGGCCGTGGGCTTCGTCGGCTCCACGCCCATCGCGCAGTACATCTACGAGAACGCGGCCCGCACCGGCAAGCGCGCGCAATGCTTCGGCGGCGCCAAGAACCACATGATCATCATGCCGGACGCGGATCTCGAGCAGGCCGCCGATGCCCTGGTCGGCGCCGGTTTCGGCTCCGCCGGTGAGCGCTGCATGGCCATCTCGGTGGCCGTTCCCGTGGGCGAGGGCACCGCCGAGGCCCTGCTCGAGAAACTGGTGCCCAAGGTCAAGGAGCTGCGGGTGGGCCACAGCCACGACCCGAAGTCCGACTACGGCCCGCTGGTCACCCCCGAGTCCAAGGCCCGCGTGTTGGACTACATCGACCAGGGCGAGAAGGCAGGTGCGGAGATCCTCATCGACGGCCGCAGCGTGGGTGCCTACACGGACGAGTTCAACGGCGAGGACATCTCCGGGGGCTACTACGTCGGCCCCACGCTCATGGACAAGGTCACCCCGGACATGAGCGTCTACACCGACGAGATCTTCGGCCCCGTCCTCGTGGTGGTCCACGCCAAGGACTACGAGGAGGCCCTGCGCCTGCCCAACGAGCACGAGTACGGCAACGGCGTGGCCATCTTCACCCGCGACGGCGACGCCGCCCGCGAGTTCGTGTCCAACGTCCAGGTGGGCATGGTCGGCGTCAACGTGCCGATCCCCGTGCCGATCGCGTACCACACCTTCGGAGGCTGGAAGAAGTCCGGATTCGGCGACCTCAACCAGCACGGCCCGGAGTCGATCAAGTTCTACTCCAAGGTCAAGACGGTCACCCAGCGCTGGCCCTCCGGCATCAAGGACGGTGCCGAGTTCGTCATCCCCACGATGGACTGACCGCGAACCGGATCCGCCGCGCAGCTCACCCGCCGCGCAGTTCACCTGCCGCACACCGTACGAACCGGGCACCGTATGAGAGGAACACCCATGTTCACCCTTGATGACGACGACAAGGTCATCGTCGACACCGCCCGCGACTTCTCGGTCAAGCGGATCGCGCCCAAAGCGCAGGAGTGGGACGCGACGCACCACTTCCCCAAGGACGTCCTCCGCGAGGCCGCCGAGATGGGGATGGGCGCCATCTACGTCTCGGAGGACGTCGGGGGCAGCGGGATGCGGCGGCTGGACGGTGTCCGCATCTTCGAGCAGCTCGCCCGGGGATGCCCGTCGGTGGCCGCGTACCTGTCCATCCACAACATGTGCGTGTGGATGGTCGACGAGTTCGGCACCGAGGAGCAGCGCCACGAGTGGATCCCGCGGCTGGCGTCGCTGGAGCTGTTCGCGAGCTACTGCCTGACGGAGCCGGGCGCCGGGTCGGACGCGGCGGCGCTGCGGACGAAGGCGGTGAAGGAGGGCGAGGGCGAGACCGCGGAGTACGTCCTCACCGGCACCAAGCAGTTCATCTCCGGTGGCGGGCAGTCGGACGTCTACGTGGTGATGGCCCGCACCGGGGAGGCCGGCCCCAAGGGGATCTCGGCCTTCCTGGTCCCGGCGGACTCCGAGGGCCTGAGCTTCGGTCCGGACGAGCAGAAGATGGGCTGGAACGCCCAGCCCACCGCGCAGGTGATCATGGAGGGTGTGCGGGTCCCGGCGGCGAACCTCATCGGTGGCGCGGACACCGGCGGCGAGGGCCTCGGGTTCACCATCGCGATGCGGGGGCTCAACGGCGGGCGCATCAACATCGCCGCCTGCTCCCTGGGCGGCGCCCAGGACGCGTACACGCGGGCCGTCGCCCACGTGCGGGACCGTGAGGCGTTCGGCGGCGCGTTGATCGACGAGCCGACGATCCGCTTCACCCTCGCGGAGATGGCGACCGAGTTGGAGGCGAGCCGGCTCATGCTGTGGCGCGCCGCCGCGGCCCTGGACGCCAAGGAGCCGGATCACGTGGAGCAGTGCGCCATGGCGAAGCTCTTCGTCACCGACCGCTGCTTCGACATCGCGGACCGGGCGTTGCAGCTCTTCGGCGGGTACGGGTACCTGGCCGAGTACGGAATAGAGAAGATTGTGCGAGATCTCCGGGTGCACCGCATCCTGGAGGGGACGAACGAGATCATGCGCGTCGTCGTCGGCCGGGCCGTCGCCGCGCGCGGACTGGGAGCGTAGGACATGGACAACCGATCGCAGACTGTGGCGTTTCTCGGGCTGGGCAACATGGGTGGACCCATGGCCGCCAACCTGGTCGGCGCCGGACTCGACGTCAGAGGATTCGACCCGGTCGCCGCGGCGCAGGACGCGGCCCGGACCGCCGGGATCACCGTGTGCGACTCGCCCGCCGAGGCGGTCCGGGGAGCCGGCGTCGTGATCACGATGCTGCCCAACGGTGCGCTGGTGACCTCGACCTATGACGAGGTCCTGGGCGAGGCGGGGGAGGGGACCCTGTTCATCGACTCCTCCACCATCTCGGTCGACGACGCCCGTGCGGTCCACGCCAAGGCCGTGGACGCCGGGATGCTCCAGGTCGACGCGCCCGTCTCCGGCGGCGTCAAGGGCGCGACCGCCGGCACCCTGGCGTTCATGGTCGGCGGGGAGGACGAGGCCTTCGCGGCCGCGCAGCCCGTGCTCGAGCCGATGGCGGGCAAGGTCATCCACTGCGGCGGAGCCGGGGCCGGCCAGGCCGCCAAGGTCTGCAACAACATGGTGCTGGCCGTGCACCAGATCGCGATCGCCGAGGCGTTCGTGCTCGCCGAGGGGCTGGGTCTCGATCACCAGGCCCTGTTCGACGTGGTCACCGGGGCCACCGGCAACAGCTGGGCGCTGCACACCAACTGCCCCGTCCCCGGTCCGGTCCCCACCTCTCCCGCCAACAACGACTTCACGCCCGGCTTCGCCACCGCTCTCATGAACAAGGATCTCGGGCTGGCGCTCGCGGCCCTGGAGAGCACTGGTACGGTCGCTCCGCTCGGCGCGGCAGCGGCTGCCCTGTACGACGAGTTCGCGCAGGACAACGGTGGCAAGGACTTCAGCGCCATCATCACCAGCATCCGCGATTCCTCGCGGAGCTGAACACCTCCACTCTCGGGAGAACACCATGTCCACCCTCCGACCCAAGGATTCAGACGCTGTACTAGGGGCCCTGCGCCGGGCCCGCCGTGATTCCGGTGTGCCCGTCGTCTTCGCCGGCGACGTCACCGGTGAGACCGCCAGACTGAACCGCTTCATCGGGGTCCGCACCGACTCCATGCAGGGGCTGGCCGTGGCCAGGGGCCGTGGGCTCGGTGGTCACGTGATGGCCTCCGGACGACCGGCGACGGTGCGCGACTACGAGGAGTGCTCGAGGATCACCCGCGACTACGCCGACGCGGTGGACCGCGAGGGCTTGCGGGCGATCATCTCCGTCCCCGTGATCGTCTCGGGCGTGGCGCGGACGATCCTCTACGGATCGGCCCGCGTCGCCACCCAGCTCGGCGACCAGGTCACCCGGACGTTCACCACCGTCGCCGCGGACCTGGCCTCGGAGTTCAAGGTCCACGACGAGGTCGATCGACGACTGCGGATGGCCGACCACGCCGCGGCCGAGCAGAACTTCGGGCTGGAATCCTCCGACAGGGAACGTCTTCGTGTCCTCCACGGCGAGTTGCGGGCCATCGCCGCCGAGCTCGGCGATCCGGATCTCCGCGAGAGGCTCCTGGCCGCGGGTTCCGCGCTGGCGGGGGTGGGCCGGACTCCGGACGTGGGCCGGGACCCGGGCCCGGCGCCGACGGTCCTGTCCCCCCGGGAGATCGACGTCCTCGCACAGGTCGCTCTCGGATGCTCCAACGCCGAGGTCGGCGCCCGACTGTCCCTGTCACCGGAGACGATCAAGGCGTACCTGCGCAACATCGGTACCAAGCTGGGCACACGGTCACGGATGGAGTCCGTGGCCCGCGCCCGGCTCCTCGGCGTCCTGCCCTGATCAGTCCTGCCCTGATCGGTCCGGCCCTGATCGCTCCTGCCCTGATCAGTCCTGCCGACCCGTCATGCTCGGATCCGTCCCGGCCGACCCTCAGAGCCCTGAGGGTCGGCCACAGCGGACTTTGACCCCGGTCGCCGGGCGAGTGAGCATCGTGGTCCACGGCAACGTCAGTTCGTCGGGATCGTCGCTGATCCGTACCTCCGGCCTGCACAACGCCGCGACGGCCGCGGACAAGGCGGTCACCGCGATCCTCTCTCCGGGGCACCGGTGGCCGGTGCGAACCCCGGCGCCGCCGTCCGGGATGAACGCCTCGCGATGGCGTGTCGGAGATCCGTCCGACCGTGTCGAGGAGTCTGCTCGTCCGATCGGCGCGCCTGATCGCCCCCCGGACAGACCGGGAGCCCGGCCCCTCGGAACGGCTGTGGTCGTGCAGTCGGTGTGAGCGCGGGAATTCGGCTCGCCGACGCCTGTGGTCCGCCGACGCATGAGGCCAGGCCTCACCGGCGTCCGACGCCCGGTGGTCGGGATCGGTGCCTTCCTTTGGCTCGGGCGCGCTGTTCGCCCGGCACCGTAGGGGTGCTCGACGGGCAGGGAATCCGGTCGAATCGGTCCGGGGCGCTGTGGGCCGGATCACGTCCACATACTTTCGGGTGTATCGGGTGTGGTGGTCATCACATACTGTTCGGCTCAATCGACGCCTATGCGTCGGCGATCACCCGCCTCGCCGGAGGTCAGATACCCGGCGAACCTGACACGACTGGAGTTGTCTTGACGCAGTCCGGAAACACCCCGCCGGGGGACGCGGCACCGCTGTCCCCGAATCTTCCGCCGGTCGAGCAGAAGACCTCGCTGAAGAAGGTCGCCGCCGCGTCCTCGATCGGTACCACGATCGAGTGGTACGACTTCTTCATCTACGGCACCGCCGCCGCGCTGGTCTTCCCGGCCCTGTTCTTCCCCGACCAGAACCCCGCGACGGCGACGCTGTCCTCGTTCGCGACCTTCGCCGTGGCGTTCTTCGCCCGGCCCGTCGGTGCGGCGATCTTCGGCCACTTCGGTGACCGGATCGGTCGCAAGAACACGCTCGTCTGGACCCTCATCATCATGGGCGTGGCGACCGTTTTCATCGGTCTGCTGCCCGGGTACAACACGGGGGCGTTCGGCGTCTTCGAGGGCGGCATCGGCATCTGGGCACCGACCCTACTGGTGGTGTGCCGCTTCTTCCAGGGCTTCGCGGTCGGCGGCGAATGGGCCGGAGCCACGCTGCTCACGGCCGAGTACGCCCCCGAGGGCAAGCGCGGCATGATGGCCATGTGGCCGCAGCTGGGCGTGGCCTTCGCGTTCTTCCTCTCCTCGGGGACGTTCCTCGTCTTCTCGCTCGTCGCCGGTGGCGGTGCAGACCTCGACAGCCCCTTCATGCAGTACGGCTGGCGTATCCCGTTCCTGCTCTCCGCCGTCCTCGTGCTGGTCGGCCTGTGGATCCGTCTCACGGTCGAGGAGACCCCGGTCTTCCGCCAGACCCAGGCGAGGGAGGCCAAGGAAGCCGCCGAGACCGCGGCTGCGGACAAGGCCGCGAACAGGGTCACGGCCCCCAGGACGCTGCCGTTCGCCGATGCGCTGCGGTACCAGTGGAAAGAGATCCTCATCGCGGGTGGTGCGCTCACCTCGCTGTTCTCGCTCTTCTACATGGGCACCTCGTTCCTCACGAACTACGCCACCGCCACCCTCGGGCACTCCCGCCCGTTCGTCCTGGGCATGGGCATGATCGCCGCGCTGATCTTCGGTGCCGCCATCGCGCTGTCGGCGATGTACTCGGACAAGATCGGCCGGAGGAAGGTCATCGGCACCTCGGTCGGACTGGCCATCCCGTGGACGCTGTTCGTCTTCCCGATCCTCGACACCGGGTCGACCTTCGCCTTCGGTCTGGTGCTGTTCGTCACGCTGATCATCTTCGGTATCGCCTACGGACCGGCCGGTGCACTGCTGCCCGAGCTGTTCCAGGCCCGCTACCGCTACACCGGCGCCGGGCTCGGCTACAACCTCGCCGGCATCCTCGGTGGCGCGCTGCCGCCGCTGGCAGCGGCCGCGATGATCGGGGCCGGCAACACCTTCGGTGTCGGTCTGATGCTCTCGGCGCTGTCCGTCATGTCGATGGTCTGCATCTTCCTCATGACCGAGTCGAGCAAGAACATCATCCACGCCGATGCCGAGCCGGACGACTCCCGCCTCATCGCCACCGAGATGCCGTGACCCTGGTCTGACGACCCCCATCGAGGACCCACGACACGGATCCTCCCAAGAACAGCCGCGCCCGGCCCCACCCGAGAGGGGGCCGGGCGCGGTGCTGTCCGCGGCCGGGCGTGGTGCAGGTCGCGGGGCGGGTCGTGGTGCAGGTCGCGGGGCGGGGCGTGGTGCAGGTCGCGGTGCTGAACCGTGAGGGCGTCGGGCCCCCGGTCGTCAGAAGTCGCCGGCGGTCTGCCGGAGCGACGAGATGGCCTCGATCAGCGCCGACTGCTCGGACGGGTCCATCCCGGGATCGGAGAACACGCCGGCGTTGAGCGCGGCGGTGGCCTCGGAGACCACGCGCCTGCCCTCGGCGGTGATCTCGACGAGGGTCGTCCGGCCGTCGGTCGGGTGTGGGCGTCGCTCGACCAGCCCGGCGTCCAGCAGACGCTTCATGGCGCTGGTGACGCTGGTGACGTGCACCTGCAGTCGCTCGGATGCCTTGGTGATGGGCAGCGAGCCGGACCGGGAGAAGGCCAGCAACCGGAGGAGTTCGTACCGGGGGAACGACAGGTTCCACGGCCGCAGCGTCTCCTCCACCCGGGCCAGCAGGATCTGGTGCGCGCGCATGACCGACGTCACGACGGTCATGCCCTGGGCCGCATCGGTCCATCCCTCACGTTCCCAGTTGGCACGGGCCTGGTCGATGCGGTCGGGAATCGGGGCGGTCCTGGGGGGCACGGCTCACTCCTGGAGGACACGTCGGGCGTCTGATCAGGCGAGTCTATCGGTAGCGACCCCGCGACACGGGTGCGACTGGCGGACTCGCCCGGCACCCCGTCGGCCGGAACCTCGGTACCCCGCCGGCCGGCGCCGCGGGATCCCCTCGACCGCGCCGTGGCCCGCCCGGACCACGGGAGCGCTCCGCCTATGCTCGGGGAGGCGTTCGCGTTCCACCCCCGCCTCGTCCCGAGCGAGAGCATGCTGGGGTGGTCGAACGACCCGACCGACAAGGAGCCGCAGGACCGATGACGAGCACCCAGAGACCTCTGCGTATCGGCAACGTCTCCGCCTCGCGGACGGACCGCGCCACCGCGACCGCCGAGTTCCTCTCGGCCGCGTCGCTGGACGTACTCGCGCTCGACATGCTCTCGGACGAGGCCATGTTGGAGCTCGCCGAGCAACGCGCGCAGGGCGATCCGGGTCACGAGCGCGCGCTCCTCGTGCAATTGGGGGAGTGCCTCGACCTCGTCGGAACCGGGGGCGTGCGGATCGTCACCAACGCGGGCGCCCTCGATCCGGGTGGGCTCGCCGAGGCCCTGCGTGCCATGGCCGCCGACGCGGGGGTCGAGCTGTCGGTGGCATCGGTCGACTCCGGTGACGTGACCGACCGCGCCGTCGAACTCGGGCTCGGAGAGGCCGACGTCGCCACCGTCAGGCACGGCGCGTTCGGGATCGCGCGGGCCCTCGCCGCGGGAGCC
>NZ_JAALEE010000083.1:0-13843 GCF_014145265.1 Dietzia sp. CW19
GTGTGCGGAACGCTCTTCTCGATGGGTCGGGCCCGCGGGGGCCCGAGTTCGGATCCGGCTGGCGGCGGGGCCGGGTCGGGCTAGAGGCGCACGGGGTAGTCCCGCTGCTCGATGTCCGGGGTGATGCGCCCCTCCACGAAGATGCCGTGCCAGATCATGAAGCACAGCATCGTCCAGATCCGGCGGCTGTGGTCGGACTCGCCACGGCGGTGCTCGTCGAGCATGCGCATCACGGCGGCCTTGTCCACGAACTCGTCGGTGCCCGAGGCCAGGACCTGCGCCCGCGCCCAGTCGTGCAGCTCCGGTCCGGCCAGCCAGTGGCGGGTCGGAACCGGGAAGCCGAGCTTCTTCCGGTGCAGCACGTGCGCCGGCACGATCCGCTCGAGCGCCTTGCGGAGCGCGTACTTGGTGGTCCCGTGAGCGACCTTCTCCGTGTACGGCAGGCGGGAGGCGACCTCGTAGACCTCGCGGTCGAGGAACGGCACGCGCAGCTCGAGTGAGTTGGCCATGGTGACCCGGTCCGCCTTGACCAGGATGTCCCCGCGGAGCCACGTGAACAGGTCCAGGTGCTGCATCCGGGCGACAGGGTCCCACCCGCGGGAGCGCTCGTAGATCGGAGCCGTCACGTCCTGGTGGCTCCACTCGGGACGGTAGTCGGTGAGGACCGAGCGGACCTGGTCCTCGGAGAACGAGCGCGCGTTGCCGTAGTAGCGGTCCTCGAGACTCATGGATCCGCGATGCAGCAGGCTCTTTCCACGGGTGCCCTCGGGGATCCGCGTGCTCACCCTTCCCAGTGCGCGGCGCAGGCCACCGGGGATCTTCTCGAACGGTGCGAGCGAGAGCGGCTCCTTGTAGATGGTGTATCCGCCGAAGAGCTCATCCGCGCCCTCGCCGGACAGGACCACCTTGACGTGCTTGCGGGCCTCGCGGGCGACGAAGTACAGCGGGACCAGGGCCGGATCGGCGACCGGCTCGTCGAGGTACCAGATGATCTCGGGGATCGCGGCGGCGAACTCCTCGGGCGAGACCACCTTGACGATGTGTTCCACACCGATCGCCGCGGCGGACTCGGCGGCCACGTCCACCTCCGAGTAACCCTCCCGCTCGAACCCCGTGGTGAAGGTGAGGAGGTTCTCGTTGTGACGCCGGGCGAGCGCGGCGATGGCGGTGGAGTCGATGCCGCCGGACAGGAACGAACCCACGGTGACGTCGGCGCGCATGTGCTTGGCCACGGAGTCCTCGAGGGCCACGGCGATCTCCTCGTAGCGGCGCTCGGAATCGCCGTCGGCGACAGGGACCACGGGGAAGGTCGGCTCGAAGAAGCGCTCGATCACCGGAGCGGCGCCGGGGGAGAGGGTCGCGTGGCAACCGGATTCCAGGCGGCGGACACCGCGGGTCAGCGTCTCGTCCTCGGGGACGTACTGGAGGGTGACGTAGTGCTGTAGGGCGCGGGTGTCGAGAGAGGTGTCGACGGCGAGGAGGTCGATCAGTTCGGTGATCGACTTCTTCTCGCTCGCGAACGCGGTGCCCCCGGGACCGGTCGCCATGTAGAGGGGCTTGATCCCGAAGGGGTCGCGGGCCACGAAGAGGGTGCGTTCGACGGTGTCCCAGATCGCGAAGGCGAACATCCCGCGGAGCCGGCGGACGGCGGCGGGGCCCCAGTGGTGGAACGCCACCACGATCGGCTCCCCGTCGCCCTCGGTCCGGAACTCGGCACCGAACTCCTCACGCAGCTGCGCACGGAGTTCGACGTAGTTGTAGATCTCCCCGTTGAACGTCAGGGCGTAGCGGTCGGGGGCCTCGGGCGGACCCCAGCGCAGCGGCTGATGCGAATGCGCGATGTCGATGATCGACAGACGGTTGAAGCCGAACGCCAGGTCGTCGTCGACCCAGGTCCCCACCTCGTCCGGACCGCGGTGACGCTGGCACCCCATCGCGCCCAGAACCCTCGATTCCTGGGCGCGGGCGGAGCCGTCGGGGGTGAGCAGACCAAGCAGGCCACACATTCGTCGGGTACCTCGTCGATCGTCGTCGGGGGTGGGGGAGAACCCGCGTCTGCGGGCCACGATGGGTTCGAATACTACTGGTCCCGGGGCTCCCGCCCGCCGCGCCGGACGGCGGAGGGGTGGGTTCGGTGAAATGCCGGGACCCGCGGCTTCCAAACTGAGAGCCGTGGTCTACGATTCCTAAGTGTCCCGGCCACGTGGTCGGTGCCGCTGATCAGGAAGGCGTGATGGTGGAACAGCGTGACGGGCGTCGTCGGACGCGCAGGGCTGCACTCGCGGTGTCGCTCGGCACATTGGGCTTGATTTTGTCCGGTTGCAGCCTCCACACCGACAACAAATGGTGGAACCAGACCATGAACTTCGGGTTCCCCAACGGGATCACGCCCGAGGGCATCGCCATCAGGGAGTTCTGGACTATCACCGTCATCACCTCGCTTGTCGTCGGGTTCTTCGTGTGGGGCCTCATCTTCTGGACCATGGCCTTCCACCGCAAGAGGAAGAACGACGACGGCGAGTTCCCGCGTCAGACCGCGTACAACGTGCCGCTCGAGCTGGTCTACACGGCGGTGCCGTTCGTGATCATCTCGGTGCTCTTCTACTTCACCGTCATCACGCAGAACAAGGTCCTCGACCTCCGGCCGGAGGAAGAGGTCGGCGTCAAGGTCGACGTCACCGCGTTCCAGTGGAACTGGAAGTTCGGGTACAACAAGGTCGACGTCGCGGGTGTGTCCATCGAGGACGGCACCAACGAGGAGGCCCAGCGTGCGGCCGAGGAGGCCGGCGTCCTCTCGGAGGAGCAGCGCATGGCACTCGGTCACGACGGCGAGCCCGCCGCCGGTGGTCCGATCCATGGTCGCCTCGCCGAGGACAAGTCGTACCTCCACTTCAACAACATCGAGACCGTCGGCACCTCGGAAGAGGTCCCGGTACTCGTACTGCCGACCGGAACCCGCGTCGAGTTCCGCCTCGCGGCGGCCGACGTGATCCATTCCTTCTGGATCCCCGAGTTCATCTACAAGCTGGACGTCATGCCGCACCCCGGCCAGAACCAGCAGCTGAGCATGTTCCAGATCGCGGAGATCGAGCGTGAGGGTGCCTTCGTCGGACGGTGTGCCGAGATGTGCGGCGCGTACCACGCGATGATGAATTTCGAGCTCAGGGCGGTGTCGCCGGAGGCCTTCGCGGAGTACATCCAGTTCCGCCAGGACAACCCGACCGCGTCCAACGCGGAGGCGCTGGCGTCGATCGGCGAGGAGCCCTACTCCACGTCCACGGCACCGTTCAAGACCGGCCGCAGCGATACCCGCGACCAGAACAACATCATCGAGAACGCATCCGCTAACTGACGTCTCCCGGTATCACGCGAAGGGCTCCTGCACGATGAACGCAACAGTAAGAATCTTCGACGGACTGGTGGTCTTCCTCGCCATCATGGCCATCGCGTACACCTACCTCACGGGCACCTCGCGCACCGGGATTGAGTGGGTGGGCTCCACCTCCCTCGTGCTCTCCGCCGGGCTGTGCCTGCTGATCGGTGGGTACCTCCGCTTCGTGGCGCGGCGCATCAGCACGCTTCCCGAGGACTACGAGGAGGCGGAGATCTCCGACGGCGCCGGCGAGCTCGGGTTCTTCAGCCCGCACAGCTTCTGGCCGTTCTTCATCGCCTTCTCGATCCTCATCATCGGTTTCGGCGCGGCGTTCTGGAACTGGTGGGTGCTGCTCGGTGGCGCGACCGCGCTGATCATCACCGCCTGTGCCCTGGTCTTCGAGTACCACTGGGGCCGCGAGAAGCACTGACCGACGGTCAGACCCCACGAGGCCCCCACCGCGAGACGCGGTGGGGGCCTCGTTTGTTCACGGATCACCGCCCGAAGCCGGGACTCATGTCGGCAACCCGCGGTCGTGGCGTCTCCGACGTCGGGGGCATCACCCGGGAACGAGCTCGGGCCGGGACCCGCGCGGCGCGCAGGTCCCGGCCCGGATCAGGCCCGGTGGGGGACTACAGTCCCATGTCCTTGGCGATGATGGTCTTCATGACCTCGTTGGTCCCGCCGTAGATCCGGTTGACCCGGTTGTCCGTGTACAGGCGGGCGATCGGGTACTCGTTGATGAACCCGTATCCGCCGTGCAGCTGCAGGCAACGGTCGATGACCTCGGCCGCGATCTCGGTGCAGAACAGCTTGGCCGATGCGGCCTCGGCCGCGGTCAGCTCTCCCTCGTCGAGTGCCTCGAGCGCGCGGTCGGCGACGGCCTGCGCCGCGTCGACCTTGGCCTGGCAGGCGGCGAGTTCGAACTTGGTGTTCTGGAACGAGGCGACCTCCTTGCCGAAGACCGTGCGCTGCTGGGTGTACTCCTTGGCGAAGCGCACCGCGGCCGCGGCCTGGGCGTAGGCGCCGTACGCGATTCCCCAGCGCTCGGACGGCAGGTTCTGGCCGAGGTAGTAGAAACCACGGTTCTCCTCGCCGAGCAGGTCCTCGACAGGGACCTTGACGTCGCTGAAGGCCAGCTCCGCGGTATCGGAGGTGCGCAGACCGACCTTGTCGAGCTTGCGTCCCACGGAGTAACCCGCGAGCTTGGTGTCGACGGCCAGGAGGGAGATGCCGAAGCGACGGTCGTCCTCGCGCGGGGGAGCGGTCCGGGCGCAGACGATCACGCGGTCGGCGTGGACACCGCCGGTGATGAACGTCTTGGCACCGTTGAGGACGTAGTGGGTGCCGTCCTCGGAGAGCTTGGCGGTGCTCTTCATGCCGGCGAGGTCCGAGCCGGTGCCCGGCTCGGTCATGGCCAGCGCCCACATCTCCTCGCCGGAGACGAACTTGGGCAGATAACGCTGCTTCTGCTCCTCGGTCGCCAGGGCCTTGATGTAGGGCAGGCCCAGCAGGACGTGAACGCCCGATCCACCGAAGTTCACGCCCGCCCGGGCGGTCTCCTCGGACTGGATGGCCTCGAACTTGTGCGAGTTGATCCCGGCGCCGCCGTACTCCTCGTCGACGTTGATGCCGAAGACCCCGAGATCGGCGAGCTTGTAGTAGAACTCGCGCGGCACGATGCCCGCGTCGAACCACTCCTGGAAATGGGGGGACACCTCGGACTCGATGAAGGCGCGGATGGTCTGGCGGAAGGCCTCGTGGTCTTCGTTGAACACTGTGCGACGCAAGGGTGTATGCCTTTCCATTGGACGACCCGCCGTGAGAGGGGGACGGGGCGATCTGGTGAATGTCTCCTACCAGAAGTGATCGTACAAGGCCGCGAACCGCGACATGGCGGGGGTTACCGGCTGGTAGCTTCAGTCCCGTGCCACGCTGCCGTCCGTCGGTGGCCGGAAGTCGAGCGCGTCCGCCGCCACGATGCGGATCGGGCCTCGGATGTCGGCTCCGGAGACGACCCGGCCACGTTGCGTGATGGCGACGACGCCGTCCGCTCGGAGATCCAGGGCGACCTGTCGGGCGGTGTCCATGAGCTCGCGCCACTGTTCGCCGCCCACCGTGCGGGCGGCGTCGCTGGGGCAGATCGAGCCCTCGCCGCGGGAGCGGAGCAGCGTTCGGATCGTCGCGGCCAACCGGTTCCGCGTCCCCTCCTCGGTCGGATCCCACCAGGGGTCGCCGCGCTCGCCCAGCGCGGTCTTGGCGTCGTGCACCATCACCCGCGCGGCGTCACCCTCGGACTTCACGAGCCGGCGGCCGGTCATGAGCGCGGAGACGAGTTCGGTCCTGAGCGTGTCCGGGATCGACGGATCGGTGGCCCTCCATCGCCTCCCCCTGACCACGATGTAGCGACCGTCCTCGGTGTGTTCGACCTCGTTGCGCGTCACACCGCGATCATGCCCGCACGACGTGGAGGAGTCACGAAACCCGCCGGTCGGGCGACGGAAACGCGCCGGGCCGCTAGTGTAGAACGTGTTCTAGTAGGCGTCGGCCCACGGCCGGTGTCCGGGCCGTGTGCCCGTGACGACGAGATGAGGAGAGCCCGTGACGACGCAGGCCGGCACGTTCGATGCAGAGTTCGATGTGATTGTGGTGGGATCGGGCGTCGCGGCGCTCTTCGGCGCGGCCGCGGCGGCCTCGCGGGGGCTGTCCACCTGCCTCCTCGAGAAGACGGACCGTTTCGGGGGCACCTCCGCGTACTCGGGCGGCGCGGTGTGGTTGCCCGGCAACGCCGTCCTCGCCCGCGACGGGCTGGAGGACTCGGTGGACACGGGCCGCACCTACTTCCGCGCCGTCGTGGGCGACCGGACCGACCACGACCTACAGGACGCGTACCTGAACACCGGGCCGATGGTCGTCGACTTTCTCCAGGACACACTGGGAATCCCCACGAGATTCCAGGCGTTCCCCGACTACTTCGACGCACCCGGACGCCAGGAGGTGGGTCGAAGCATCTACCCCAAGCCCATCAAGGGGGAGGAGGTGGGTGAGCGCACCGGAGATATCCGCTCCTCGGTGCCGTCGGATCAGTTCGGTTCCCCGGAGGACACCGCCAGGTTGGAGGGCGGCCGCGCCTGGGTCGCCCGGCTCGTGCTGGCGTTGGATGACATGGAGGCGGCCGAGCTCTGGCTGTCGACGGCTGCGGAGCGACTTATCCGCGACGACGACGGGCGGGTCGTGGGGGTCGAGGTGCGAGAGGGCTCGGGCCTGCGGTCGATTCGCGCACGGCGGGGCGTACTCGTCGCCGCGGGCGGATTCGAGCGGTCGACGGAGTTGCGTCGACGGTGGCAGCGGATGCCGACCTCTGACTGGTCGGCCTCCCACCCGGATACCGGTTCCGGGGACGCCGTCCGCATGTTCGACGAGGTCGGGGCCAGACTCGACCTGCTGGACCAGTCATGGTGGTGTCCGGCGACACTGTTCCCCAACGGGCACGCGGCGTTCACCCTCGGTTTCCGCTCCGGGATCATCGTCGACGGCGCAGGTCGTCGCTTCGCCAACGAACTCCTGCCGTACGACCAGATGGGCCGTCGCATGCACGCCCGGATGGACGACGGAGCGGGCGAGGAGTTCTGGTTCGTCTTCGATGACTCGGAGGCGGGCGGGTATCCGGCGATCTGCGTCCCCGCCCCTGATCCCGAGCAGCTGCGGGCGGCCGGGCTCTGGCACACCGCAGCGACGATCGGGGAGCTGGCCCAGGCCATCGGTATCGATCCGGACGTCCTCGCCGAGAGCGTCACCCGGTTCAACGGCCATGCCGCGCAGGGCAGAGATGACGACTTCGGACGGGGCGAGGATCCGTACGGGAGGTTCTTCCTCGGCGCCTCCACTGCCGAGGAATGCCTGCGGCCCCTGGGGGGCGATCGTCTGCACGCCGTGCGCCTGGTGCTGGGGGACCTGGGCACCAAGGGTGGTGCCGTGATCGACCCGAACGGGGCCGTGGTGGGTACCGACGGTGCACCGATCCCGGGCCTCTACGCCGCCGGCAACTCGTCGGCGTCGGTGTCCGGTGAGGCATACCCGGGTCCCGGGGTTCCCCTGGGGTCGGGCATGACCATGGCCTTCCGGGCCGTGGCCGACATGGCCGGGAAGCCGCTGCCGGTGAACCCCGCTCCGGTCGCCCGGTGACCGGAGCGCCCGCCACCTCTCGCGGGTGGCCGGGCACGGTGACCGCACCTCCCGGGTGGTCCCACGGGCCTCCGGCCCAACCCGTCCCATGAGGAGGACGTCCCAGGCGCCGGGGTGAGGCCGGTGTCACGCGGCCCGCGACGTCGACCCCCCGACAGATCACCCGCTCCCGAAAGATCACTCGCCCCCGGTGGAGGAGGCGAGACGACCGCGGGCCGGAACTCCTCTCGGAGCTCCGGCCCGCGGTCGGGTGTCAGCGGTGGATCAGTGCTCGTCGTGGCGACGCGTACGGTTCTCCTGCTGCAACGTGGTGAGCATCGAGTGCTCGCGGTCGTGCTTGCCGTGATCGGCGTCGTCGAGATGACGCACCTCGTCGACGGGGTCGGCGGTGAGTGCGCCCCGCGGGGGCCGGCCGGCCGCACCGAGCTGGTTCATCTTCGTGGGCACCTTGGCACCCGCGTACTCGAGCGGAACCGCGTGACCGTGCTCGTCCATCCCGCCCAGCGGCTGGTGGACCTCGACGAACTCGCCCTGCGGCATCCGCATGATGATGCCGGTCTCGATCCCGTGCTCCAGGACCTCCCGGTCGGCCCGCTGGAGACCCAGGCAGAGACGGTAGGTGAAGAAGTACATGACCGGCGGCAGCAGGATCAGACCGATCCGGCCCGCCCATGTGGTGGCGTTCAGCGAGATGTTGAAGTGATACGCGATGAGGTCGTTGGATCCCATCAACACCAGGATCACGTAGAACGTGATGGCCATGACGCCGGCGGCGGTACGAACCGGCACGTCGCGCGGACGCTGGAGCAGGTTGTGGTGCGCGGTGTCACCGGTGAGCTTGGCCTCGATCCACGGGTACAGGAACATCACCGCGACCATCGCGCCGAGCATCACAGCCACCCAGAGGACGGCGGGGATGGTGTAGTTCCCCAGGTAGATCTCCCACGCAGGCATCACGCGGGCGCCGCCCTCGGTCCACAGCATGTACCAGTCGGGTTGCGAGCCGGCCGATATGTGGGATGGGTTGTATGGCCCGAGGTTCCATATGGCGTTGATGGTGAACAGGCCCGAGAAGAGCATGAGCATGCCGACGGTGATGGCGCCGAACGCGACGGACTTGACGGCGAAGACCGGGAGGATCCGGACGCCGACGACATTGTTCTCCGTGCGGCCGGGCCCGGGGAACTGGGTGTGCTTCTGGTACCAGACCAGCGCGAGGTGCGCGGCGATGAGGGCCAGGATGATAGCGGGGATGATGAGCACGTGCAGGATGTAGAAGCGCGGGATCAGGAGATCGCCGGGGAAGTCCCCGCCGAAGATCATCCAGTGCATCCAGGTCCCGATCACCGGGAGCCCGACGATGATGCCTGAGGTGATCCGGATGCCGGTTCCCGACAGGACGTCGTCCGGCAGGCCGTAGCCGAGGAAGCCCTCGACGATGCCCAGCAGCAGCAGCACGCAACCGATGACCCAGTTGGCCTCACGCGGGCGACGGAACGCGCCGGTGAAGAAGATGCGGATCATGTGGACGATCATCGAGGCGACGAAGAGTAGTGCCGCCCAGTGGTGGATCTGGCGCACGAACAGGCCGCCGCGGACCTCGAACGAGATGTTGAGCGCGGTCTCGTAGGCCCGGGAGATCTCGATGCCGTTGAGGGGCGCGTAGGCACCCTGGTAGATCACCTTCGACATCGACGGGTCGAAGAAGAGGGTGAGGTACACACCCGAGATCAGCAGGATGATGAAGCTGTACAGGGCGATCTCGCCCAGCAGGAAGGACCAGTGCGTGGGGAAGACCTTGTTGATCTGCCGACGCATGCCCTTGGCCATGGTGTATCGCGAGTCGAGGTTCTCCCCGATCGTCGCGAGCTTGGTGTTGTTACTCATGAACGACGCTCCCAGAAGGCAGGTCCGACCGGCTCGATGAAGTCACCGTTGGCGACGAGGTAACCCTCGCTGTCAACCGCGATGGGCAACTGCGGCAGTGCGCGCGCGGCGGGGCCGAAGATCGGCTTCGCGTACTCGAGCGCGTCGAACTGCGACTGGTGGCACGGGCAGAGGAAGCGGTGCGTCTGCTGCTCGTACAGTGAGGTGGGACACGCCAGGTGCGTGCAGATCTTCGAGTAGGCGTAGAGGTCGCCGTAGTTGAAGTTCTCCTGGCCCTTGCGCTTGATCACCCGGGCCGAGTCGGCGGGGCGGAAGCGGATCAGCATGACCGAGTTGCGCGCCCCGTGGATCGAGTGCATGTGCTCCTCGAAGTCGCCCAGGGCGCTCTCGGGAAGCGGGAAGACCGACTCGAGTCCACCGGCTGAGAGGTCCTCGACGTGGATGCGCTCGAGGCGTCCCTCACCCGCGGGGGGATGGCCGTCCGGGTAGACCTTGCCGGTGTCGCGACCGAGGTACACCTTCTCGGCCGGCAGCCCGTCCGGACGGGTGTCCGACGCGAGGGTCCACCCCGTGGTGTGCAGGGTGCCGTCTCCGGCGATGGTGAGTTCCCCACGGCGCCACGGGTTCTTGACCATGCCACCGAGCGGCAGGATCGCGGACAGACCGATGAGGGCCACGCTCGCTCCGAGGAAGCCGCCCATGACCTTGCGACGGCCGAGGGTCGAGGTCTTCCAGGAGTCGTTGAGTCCGGCGACGAGGGTCCGACGGTCGACGTCCTCCGACGGTCCGTCGTGACGGGTCTGGACCGAGATCTCCTCGGGGATGAACTTCTTGGTGAACTGCACCGCACCGAAGCCCAGGAAGAGGATCGACAGGCCGATCGTCAGGCCGAGGAGGGGCGTGTACACCATGTAGAGCCAGTAGCCGTCCTCGCCCTGGCCGCGGTACTCCCAGGGCCAGGCGATGTAGATGACGGCGAAGGCCAGCGCGAGGACCGCGGACAGTGCGAACCAGGTGGTGACGACTCGTGCGGCACGCTTCTCGGATCGCGTGGTGACACCGTCCGGCCACCGGTTCTCGCGGAATCGGACGTCGACCTCGTCGAGTTCGGTTCCCAACCGGACGAGCTCGGCGTCGCTCATCCGGTCGAGGTCCGCGGGGGACGGGTTCTTGGGGGTCTCACTCATGAACGGGATCCGATCCAGAGGGTCGCACCGATGAGGGCGACGATGCCGACTAGCCAGATGGCCACACCTTCGGTCACGGGGCCGAGTCCGCCGAGCGCGTAGCCGCCGGGCGAGACCTTGGAGTCCGTGTCCTTGATGAAGGCGATGATGTCCTTCTTCTCGTCAGGCGTGAGCTGACGGTCCGAGAACTTGGGCATGTTCTGCGGACCGGTGAGCATCGCCTGGTAGATCTCCTGCTCGTTGGCAGGGTCGAGGATGGGGGCGTACTTGCCCGCCGACAGCGCTCCGCCGCGACCGGTGAAGTTGTGGCAGGAGGCGCAGTTGAGGCGGAAGAGCTCGGAACCGCGCGCGATCTCCTCGGCGCGGGCCTCGCCCGAGGCACCGCGCAGCGACCCCTGGGCGATCGACCCGTCGGGATCGGTGACGATCTCGGGACCGCCGCCGAAGAGGTGGACGTACGCCGCGAGCGCGATGATCTGGTGCTCGCTGTAGCGCGGCTTCTTGCGCTCGGCCTGGGCCTCGTTGTTGGCCGCCGGCATACGACCGGAATGGACCTGGAAGTAGGTCGCGCCCGCGCCCGTCCCGACGAGCGACGGACCGCGGTCCTCGACACCCTGCAGGTTCTGGCCGTGGCAGGTGATGCACGCGACGTCGTAGATCGACTTGCCCTCGGCGATGAGCGCGGCCTGGTCCTGCTGGGCGGTCGCGACCTGGGGCTCGGGAACGACGGCCGTGGCGATGGCCCCGGCGCCGAGGAGACCGGCGGCGATGACGAGCGCGCCGGTCGCCTTGCGGCGACGCTTCGACGAGGCCGGACGAGCCGGATTCACCGCGGGCTCCGGCGACGGCGTGTCCGCAGCGGGTGGGTGAGGTGAGTTCATTATGAGTTCCCTTTGGAGTTGGGACCTGCTGGACGCAGCGTCCTGCGGCCAGCTGACTACTGAATGAAGTAGATGGTGACGAAGAGGCCGATCCAGACCACGTCGACGAAGTGCCAGTAGTACGACACGACGATGGCCGCCGTGGCCTGGGCGGGAGTGAACCGGGACATGGTCGTCCGCATGACGAGGACGACGAACGCCAGGACGCCGGCCGCCACGTGGAGGCCGTGGAAACCGGTGGTGATGAAGAAGACGGACCCGTAGACGCTGGACGAGATCGTGGTGCCCTCGAGGTACAGAATGACGTACTCGTAGGCCTGACCGATGAGGAAGACCGTGCCCATGAGGGCGGAGATGATGTACCAACGGCGGAGGCCGAAGACGTCACCCTGCTCGGCGGCGAAGACGCCCATCTGACAGGTAACCGAGGACGCCACGAGGATCGCCGTGATAGTCAGAGCGAACGGGACGTTGAGGTGCGTCGGGTAGGAGGGCCAGTCACCTCCCGAGTTCGCCTTGGAGACGAAGTACATCGCGAACAGCCCCGCGAAGAACATCAACTCCTGGGACAACCAGATGATGGTGCCCACACTGACCATGTTCGGCCGGTTCAGCGAATGAACGCGCTGAGCCATTGCCGATCCTGAGTTATCCACTGCGCTCGTCACGAGGCCAAGTATGACCCCTGAGGTGGGCGGAGGCTGCAGGGACCCCCGATTTCGGCGTGTCCCCACAGCGTTTTCGCAGGTCGTTCATAGAACTCCCCGGTCACCCGTCAGGGGACGCACCCCGTGCAGGGGTATCAGGGGCTTCTCAGGCTCTTCTACGGGTGGCGGGACGGGCCCCGTGACGGGAGTCCGCGGACACGGGCGACGCGGCTGGTGGCACGATTGTCACCGTGCGGTCGGACGGTGACGGTCCGCCGGGATCCAGGGAGAGAGGTCGGGACACGTGGGGAGTTCTGCAGCGTTCGACGAGGGCCGGTCCTGGCCCGGGGTACTCGGCACGCTCACGGCGGGTGAGGACCTGGAACCGGTGGACGCGCGCTGGGCGATGTCCCGGATCATGGAGGGCCTCGCGACGGATGCGCAGATCGCGGCGTTCGGTGTCGCGCTCGACATGAAGGGTGTGACGGGTCCGGAACTGGACGCCCTGTCCTCCACGATGCTCGACTACTCGCGACGGGTGCCGACCTCTCGGCCCTGCGTCGACATCGTCGGGACCGGTGGCGACCGGCAGGGAACGGTCAACATCTCCACCATGTCCGCTCTCGTCGTGAGCGCCTGCGGAGTGCCCGTGGTCAAGCACGGCAATCGTGCTGCCTCCTCCAAGAGCGGAGGAGCCGACGTCCTCGAGGCTCTCGGGGTGGCGATCGACCTGGGGCCGGAGGAAGTCGCCCGGTGTGTGGAGGAAGTGGGTGTGGCCTTCTGCTTCGCCCCCGTGTTCCATCCCGCACTCCGCTTCGCCGCCGCGCCCCGGCGGGAGATCGGTATCCCGACCGTGTTCAACATCCTCGGGCCGCTGACCAACCCCGCCGCCCCCGCCGCCAACCTCATCGGGTGCGCATTCGAGAGGCTCATGACCGTGATGGCCGAGGTGTTCGCACTTCGTGGCCGGTCAGCGCTGGTGGTCCGTGGCTCGGACGGCCTGGACGAGATCACGATGACAGGACCGACCCGGGTGCTGCGCGTCTCGCACGGTCGGATCGAGGAGGACGAGATCGCCCCCGGCGACTTCGGCATGAGCACGTGCGCGATCGAGGAGCTGCGTGGGGGGGACGGGCAGCACAACGCGGGCGTCGCCCGGGACCTGCTGGCGGGTAAGAAGGGCCCCGTCAGGGATGCCGTCCTGCTCAATTCCGCGGCTGCGCTGGTGGCGTTCGACGGACTCGAGCCGGGAGCCGACCTGGTGACCGCGATGACGTCGGCGGTGGATCGCGCCGCGAGGGCGGTGGACGACGGCGAGGCGGCCGGACTCCTGGACAGGTGGGCGGCCTTCAGCGTCGCGCGGGACTGATCCCTGCTCTGCTCGTCTCCGCGGCCGCCCGTTCGGCTCGATCCGCCCATGCGGTCAGGGTGTGGGCACCGTCGACGGGGAGGGCCCAGCAACCCGTGACCGACACGATGCGGGTGGGTGCGGAGTCGATCCATCTGTGCACGTTCCGGATCTCCGAGGCGCTGGCGCCGGAGAACGGCCCGGGTCCGGGTCGCACGGTCGTGGCGCCCGCCCTGAGTGAGTCGATGACGGGGAGGGGGGCGGCCCCGGCCGGCACGATCCCCGAGGCGGCCAGACGTCCGTGACGCACGACTGCCACGGCCCATGTGCGCGCG